>CAYVOU010000081.1:0-1166 GCA_964453295.1 uncultured Gammaproteobacteria bacterium | reverse complement strand
CAGCGCGCGGCCGAGAACGGTCTGGCGGTGCTGCGCGGGCTGCCGCCGCAGGGCAGCCGCATCGACGCCGCCGGCCTGGCCGGCATCGCACTGCCGGCGATCGCCGCGGCACAGCCTTCGAGCCTGCTCGAGCGGCGTCCCGATATCCGCAGCGCCGAAGCGCAGCTGGTGGCCGCCAATGCGGATATCGGCGCCGCACGCGCCGCCTTTTTCCCGCAGTTGAAGATCGCCTTCGATACGACGCTGACCGGATTCCCGGGGTCGACCGCGACCAGCCTGGCCGGCTCGCTGCTGGCCCCGATATTCGAGGGCGGCAGGCTCAGGGGCGAACTGCAGCTGAGCAAGGCCAAGCAGGCCGAACTGGTCGAGACCTATCGCAAGACCGTGCTGACGGCGTTCCAGGAGGTCGAGGATGCCTTGTCGGCGGTGCGAACCTCGCTTCAGCGCCGCACGGCACTGGAGACAGCGGTCGAACAGGCCCGGCGCGCCTACCTTATTTCCCGCCAGCGTTACGAGGCGGGCGCGATCGATTTCGTGACCTTGTTGAATACGCAGAGCAGCCAGTTGCAGGCCGAAGACTCACTGGCCCAGGCAAAGCTCGACCAGATCAACGCCTCTGTGGATCTTTACAAGGCCCTGGGCGGCGGCTGGCGAGAACCGCCGCGCTCCGATCAGGCGGACGGGCGGATGGGCGCGAGATAGGATTCGAACTGGCGGACGGATTCGTCCCAGGAGAATGCCTCGGCGAAGCTTCGCGCCTCCGTCCTGGAAATTTCCAGCGCGCGCAGACAGGCGGCACGCAGATCGCGGTCCAGGGCGCCGACCGGGTGGTCGCCGATGACGTCGATGGGCCCCGTGACCGGAAAAGCCGCCACCGGCGTGCCGCAGGCCAGCGCTTCCAGCATCACCAGTCCGAAGGTATCGGTCAGACTCGGAAAAACGAAGACGTCGGCGGCGCGATAGAATTGCGCCAGTTCTTCGGGCGTCTGGATGCCGGCGAAATGCACTTCCGGATAGCGGCTTTCGAGCTTCGCGCGCAGGGGCCCCTCACCCACCACCCATTTCGAGCCGGGCAGGTCCAGTCGCAGGAAGGCCTCGATGTTCTTCTCCACCGCCACCCGACCGACATACAAAAAAATTGGCCGCGGCGTATCGAGTCGATCGCG
>CAYVOU010000080.1:0-6917 GCA_964453295.1 uncultured Gammaproteobacteria bacterium | reverse complement strand
CCAGTTGTAACGCCATTTCACCAGCGGCGGCAGCGACATCAGGATGGACTCGGTGCGACCGCCGGACTGCAGCCCGAACAGCGTGCCGCGATCGTAAACCAGATTGAATTCGACGTAGCGGCCCCGCCGGTAGAGCTGGAAGTCGCGTTCGCGCTCGCCGTAGGGCGTGTCCTTGCGTTGTTTGACGATGGGCAGGTAGGCAGGGAGGTAGCTGTCGCCGACACTGCGCAGAAAGGCAAAGCAGGGATCGAAGCCCCATTCGTTCAGATCGTCGAAGAACAACCCGCCGACACCGCGCGGTTCGCCGCGGTGTCGGATGAAAAAATACTCATCGCACCATTTCTTGAAACGGGAATAGACGTCGGCGCCGAAGGGATCGCAGGCCCCCCTGGCAACGCGATGCCAATGGCGAACGTCGTCCTCGAAACCGTAGTACGGCGTCAGGTCGAAACCGCCGCCGAACCACCAGACGGGATCGTGTATCGGGTGCGTGGCGACGAAAAACCGCACGTTGGCATGCGAAGTCGGCACGTAAGGATTGCGGGGATGGATCACCAGCGACACGCCCATGGCCTCGAAAGCGCGGCCGGCAAGCTCCGGTCGCTGAGCCGTGGCCGAGGGGGGCATGCCCGGGCCGGTGACATGCGAAAAGCCCACCCCGGCCTGCTCGAACACGGCGCCGTCGGCAAGGATGCGCGAGCGCCCGCCGCCGCCCTCTTCGCGCTGCCAGACGTCCTCTGCGAAACCACCGCCGTCGATTCCCTCCAGGGCCGCGCAGATCCGGTCCTGCAGGCCGGTCAGGTATTGCTTAACCGCATCGATGTTGACGTTGTGAGTCACGGTGCCTCCGCCAGCTGTGCTTAATCGTCCACCCCGCCGGCAAGCCTAACGAAATCCGCCGCCGACGAACACTGCCGCATGGCCGCGCCTACCGCATGCCAGCCCTGACGGATTCTGGTATGTTACGCGCTCTGAACCGCAGCCGATTTCACATACCGACTCCCGACATGCGTGCAGCCCAGATCCAGCGCGATACCAAGGAAACCCAGATCCGCGTCGACATCAACCTCGACGGCAGCGGCAATGGCAAATTCGACATCGGCATTCCTTTTCTGGAGCACATGCTCGATCAGGTGGCCCGCCACGGGATGATCGACATCGAGATCACCGCCAAGGGCGACCTGCACATCGACGCCCACCACACCGTCGAGGACGTCGGCATCAGTCTGGGCCAGGCCCTGGCCCAGGCCCTGGCCGACAAAAAGGGCATACGCCGCTACGGCCATGCCTACGTGCCGCTGGACGAAGCCCTGTCGCGCGTGGTGATCGACTGCTCGGGGCGGCCCGGGCTGGAATATCATGTCAAGTTTCCGCGCTCGCGCGTGGGCGAATTCGACGTCGATCTGTTCTTCGAGTTCTTCCAGGGCTTCGTCAACCATGCCCAGGTAACCCTGCACGTCGACAGTCTCCGTGGCCGCAACGCCCACCACATCATCGAGACGGTCTTCAAGGCCTTCGGTCGCGCCCTGCGCATGGCGGTGGAAACCGACCCGCGTGCGGCCGGCGTGATCCCCTCGACCAAGGGCGCACTGTAGACCCACCCGCGACCCAGGCGACTTCGCTCATGCAAACGGTGGCTGTGATCGACTACGGCATGAGCAACCTGCGCTCGGTGGCGAAGGCGCTGGAGTTCGTTGCCGGACCCGGGCACGAAGTGCAGGTGGTGGACAAGCCCGAGGCCATACGCGCCGCCGACCGGGTGGTGTTCCCCGGCCAGGGCGCGATCGGCAATTGCATGGACAACCTCGTGAGCCATGGCCTCATCGACGCCTTGCGCGAGGCCATGCGCAGCAAGCCCTTCCTGGGGATCTGCCTGGGCCTGCAGTCGCTGATGGAGGAAAGCGAAGAGGACGGCGGACGACGATGCCTCGGCCTGCTGCGCGGCTGGGTGCTGCGCTTTCCTGAAGCGCTCAGCAATCCGAAATCCGGCGAACGCCTGAAGATCCCTCACATGGGCTGGAACGAAGTGGTCCAAACCCGTAGCCATCCCCTGTGGAAAGGCATAGCACCTGATTCGCGGTTCTATTTCGTGCACAGCTATTACGTCGACCCGGAAGACAAAAAGGTCATTGCCGGCGCCACCGACTACGGCCTGCGCTTCACTTCCGCGGTCGCCCGCGACAACCTGTTCGCCACCCAGTTTCATCCCGAGAAAAGCCAGAAGTCGGGGCTGTCCCTGCTCTCCAATTTTCTCGACTGGGACGGTCAGGCCTGAGGCCGGGCCTGCCGGGAAAGGACAAGGCAACCGCTGCCGCGATGGGACGCTGGCGCCCTCCCGCTTCCGCCGCTTCGCCGTACATCACACCCGCCGGCTACCGGCGCCTGCAGGCGGAAACAAAGGCGTTGTGGACACGGCGCAACGAGGTGGTGAAACACCTGGCGGCGGCGGCGGCCGAAGGCGACCGCTCTGAAAACGCCGAGTACATTTACCGCAAGAAGGAATTGCGCGAAATCGATCGCCGAATCGCTTACCTGCAAAAGCGCCTGCCGGCACTGAAGATCGTTTCGCAGGCCCCGCCGGACGCGCAAAGCGTCTTTTTCGGTGCCTGGGTCGAACTCGAGAACAGTGACGGGCAGTCGATCCGCTACCGCCTCGTTGGCGCCGATGAGACCGACAGCGACAAGGGACACATCAGCATCGACTCGGCGCTGGCGCGGGCACTGCTGAAACGCAGCATCGACGACGAGATCGTGGTGCGCACGCCGCAGGGCGAGGTGACTTACCTGATCGTCGACGTGCGTTATGCCGCCGGAGAAGCGGGCACGGAGGAAGATTGACCGGAATCACTTCACTCCCGCCCAGGGGCGGGGATAGTATTTGACCTAGTCATGAAGGGAGTGCGGCCATGCCCGAGTTGAAACACCTGCTTTGCGCCACCGACTTTTCCGAGTGTTCGAAACACGCTTATGAAATCGCCGCCGAACTGGCGGTGAAGCTCGGCGCTTCGATAACGCTGGTACACGTCTATCAATACCCGATCTACGCGCTGCCCGACGGCGTGCCGCCACCGGTGATCCCACCCGATTACGAGGAAAACCTGAAGAAGGAACTACTGCAGCGGCTCGGTGATTTCGCCAAGTCGGTGAACACCGGAACGGTCGAGCCAAGCTTGCGGCTGGTGGAGGGGCTGGCGCCCGATGAGATCGTGGATGCCGCTACGGAGATCGGTGCCGACATGATCGTGATCGGCACCCACGGGCGCACGGGCCTGGCACACCTGCTGATCGGCAGCGTCGCCGAGCGGATCGTCAGGCACGCTGGCGTACCGGTGCTGACGGTGCGTTCCAAATGATGTCGTAAAGCCGAAAATCGCTTCGGCAATCGGCGGTAGGCGCTATCGCTGCGAAAGGGCGTGATGGCCGATGTCGCGGCGGTACTGCATGCCCGGCCAACGGACGGTTTCGACCCGGGCATAGGCACGGTCGCGCGCCGCGGCTATCGTGTCGCCCAGTGCGCACACGCAAAGCACGCGCCCGCCCGCGACAACCACCTCACCATCGCGCTCGATTGTGCCGGCATGGAACACCTTGCTGGCCGCGCCGTCAGCGGCCTCCAGTCCCGCGATGGCGGCACCCTTGCGCACGGTGCCGGGATAGCCTTCCGCCGCGAGGACCACTCCGAGAGCCGGCCGCGGATCCCATTCCAGCCTTGCCTCCTCCAGGTCCCCGCGCGCGGCCGCCAGACAGACCGCGAACAGGTCGCTCTTGAGACGCATCATGATGGGCTGGGCTTCGGGATCGCCAAAGCGGCAGTTGAACTCGAGCACCTTGGGTACGCCGTCGGGCGTCACCATGACGCCGGCGTACAGGAAACCGGTGTAACGCCTGCCCTCCGCCGCCATGCCCTTAAGGGTCGGGTGTATAACCTGTTCCATGATGCGATCGTGCACGGCACCGGTGACCACCGGCGCCGGCGAGTAAGCGCCCATGCCGCCGGTATTAGGACCCTGGTCGCCGTCCAGGAGCCGCTTGTGATCCTGCGAGCTCGCCATCGGCAGCACGTGCTCGCCGTCGGCGATGACGATAAAGCTGGCCTCCTCCCCCTGCAGGAATTCCTCGATTACGACGCGGCTGCCGGCGGCCCCGAAAGCATTGCCCTCCAGCATGTCATGCACCGTCTGTTCCGCTTCCGCCAGGGTGGTGGCGATCACCACACCCTTGCCGGCGGCCAGTCCGTCGGCCTTGATCACAATAGGCAGGGCCTGATCACGCAGATAAGCGACGGCGGCAACCGGATCGGTGAACGACGCATGGGCGGCGGTGGGGATCCGATGCCGGACGAGGAATTCCTTGGTGAAGGCCTTGGAACCCTCGAGGATGGCGGCCTCGCGGCGCGGCCCGAAGCAAAGCAACCCGGCGGCGGCGAAAGTATCGACGAGTCCATCCACCAGCGGCGCCTCCGGTCCCACGACGGTCAGGTCGACGTCCTCCCCCACCGCGAAACCGCGAAGCCGCACGACGTCCTCCGCACCGATTGGCACGTTCCGGCACTTCGCCTCCCGCGCCGTGCCGGCATTGCCGGGTGCCACGTACACGCATTCGACCTGGGACGATTGCGCCATTTTCCAGGCCAGGGCGTGTTCGCGCCCGCCGCCGCCAATGATGAGGACCTTCATGCCGGGTTTCGGGTTAAAGAGTGGCGGGCCGGCTGACCGGCAGCCGGCGAATGTGTGGCATTACGCATGAACGAACCGCGGATAAGCGTGCCGCAGACGTATCGACTAGTGGCGGAAATGGCGGATGCCGGTAAACACCATCGCCATTCCGTGTTCGTCGGCGGCGGCAATCACTTCATCGTCGCGGATGGAGCCGCCCGGCTGGATCACCGCGCTGATGCCGGCGGCAGCGGCGGCGTCGATGCCGTCGCGGAACGGAAAGAAAGCGTCCGAAGCCATGACCGAGCCACGGACCTCCAGTCCCGCATCGGCGGCCTTGATGGCCGCGATGCGGCTGCTGACCACGCGGCTCATCTGTCCAGCCCCTATGCCTACGGTATGCGCATTGCGTGCATACACGATGGCATTCGACTTGACGCTGCGCACCACTCGCCAGGCGAAAAACATATCGCGGATTTCCTCGTCGGTCGGCGGTCGCTTGCTGACTATCTTGAGACGGTCCAGGCTGATCGACTGCATTGGCAGGTCGCGGTCCTGGATCAGTACACCGCCGGTAACCCGGCGGATATCGAGTTCGGTTGCGGCGGTACTCGGTGCCCCGGTCTCCAGGACGCGGATATCTCCCTTATGCTTCAGCACGGTACGGGCATCGGCGTCAACGGAAGGCACCGCAATGACCTCGACGAACTGGCGATCGATAATCGCCTTTGCCGTGGCGCCGTCCAGCGGCCGGTTGAAAGCGATAATGCCGCCGAAAGCCGAGGTCGGATCCGTGGCGTAAGCACGCTCGTAGGCCTGCAGCAGGGTTTCGCCGACGGCCACGCCGCAGGGGTTCGCGTGCTTGACGATCACGCATACCGCTTCTTCGAAGGCGGCGGTGCAATCCAGCGCCGCGTCCGCGTCGGCGATGTTGTTGAACGAAAGTTCCTTGCCCTGCAATTGCTGGGCGGTGGCGATGCTGCCCGCCGGCGGCCGCGGATCGGTGTAGAAGGCCGCACTCTGGTGCGGGTTTTCCCCGTAGCGCAGGTCCTGCTGCTTTTCGAACTGCAGGATTAGGCGGCGCGGATACTTGGCCACCTCACCGCCGGGCCGGCGCGCGCTCAGGTAATTGGCAATCGCGGCGTCGTAGTGCGCCGTGAACTCGAAGGCCTTGACCGCGAGCGAATAGCGGCTGTCCTCGTCGAGTTGGCCGTTGCTGCGGATCTCCTCGAGTACAGCCTTGTAGTCGAACGGATCGACGACAACGGCGACGTGGTGATGGTTCTTGGCCGCCGCGCGCAGCATGGCCGGACCGCCGATGTCGATGTGCTCGATCGCCGTGGCCAGATCGCAATCGGGTTTGGCGACGCGCGCCTCGAAGGGATAGAGATTGACGACAACCAGATCGATGGGCGGGATACCCTGTTCCTGCATGACGGCATCGTCGATACCGCGCCTGCCCAGGATCCCGCCATGTATTTTCGGGTGCAGCGTCTTCACTCGCCCACCCATGATTTCAGGGGACCCGGTGTAGTCGCTCACTTCAGTGACGGTGACGCCAGATTCCACCAACAGCTTGGCGGTGCCGCCGGTGGATAGAATATCGACGCCCAATTCCTTGAGGCCGCGGCAGAATTCAACCAGGCCGGTCTTGTCCGAAACGCTTACCAGCGCCCGTTTGATTCCGCTCATGTCAGGGTCCCCTGTTTCCCCAGTCCGTACTTCTTCAGTTTCTTTCTCAAGGTGGCCCGGTTCAGGCCAAGCATGTCGGCGGCGTGGGTGATGTTGCCGCGGGTCTCGCGCAGCACCACCTCCAGCAGCGGCGGCTCGACTTCGGAAAGGACCAGCTCATAGACCTCCGCCGCCTTGTGACCGTCGAGTTCCTGAAAATAGGCGGTCACCGCGCGCCGCACGCATTCGCCCAACGGCGGAACGGTCTGCATCGTCTCCTCGACGGCGGTCGCGGTCGGCGTCGTTTGTTCCAGGGGTGCGCTCATGCCGCCAGCCTACGGTCCACGCCGGAGAAGTAAGCGTGCACAATCTCAATCTGCAGCTCGGTGGATTCGACACGGTTGACGCGCTGCCAGAAGCCTTCGCCGCCCGGCAGGCTGCGCAGGTACCAGCCCAGATGCTTGCGGGCGACGCGAACACCCGCGGCTTTGCCATAAAACTCATGCAGTTCGTGCAGATGTCCAACCAGGGTGGCGGCGAGTTCCGCCGATCCGGGTCGCGCTATCGGCACGCCGGTATCCAGATAGTGAT
>CAYVOU010000079.1:3835-6984 GCA_964453295.1 uncultured Gammaproteobacteria bacterium | reverse complement strand
GCCCTGCCGGCGGTCCTGGGCATCACGATCAGCGCCAGGCAGCTGCACGCGGTCACCGCCGGACCGGCGGCGACCGCCGCGCCGCTCACGCTGTTTTCGCCTGACCGGCGCATGCTCGCCGGGCTTGCCGCGCTGGACGTGCCGGAAAGCGGGAAACGTTACGCGGTGGCGGTATTTCGCGATTTGAGCGCCGCCAGGCAGACGGCGAAGGCACTTGCGACCCGCAAAGCCGCGCAATTCGCCGCGTTGGTCGCCTTGTACATGCTCGCTATCGGGGTTTTTCTACATGTGGCCGTCAACCGGCGAGTGAAACATCTGGTCGAGGTCGCCCGCCGCTACGCCGCAGGAGACCAAAGCGTACGCGCCGGCATGCTTGGCGACGACGAGTTCGCCTCGATCGGCATGGCGATGGACCGGATGGCGGATTCAATCGATTCACGCCTGGATGAAATGCACGTTGGTGAACAGCTGCTGCGCATGCAGATCGAGGTACTCGGAGCAGTGGCGAACGGCGATCGGATTGAGGACATCATGAACCGGCTTTGCCGGCTCGTGCAGCGCCAGATTGGACGCGGCTGGTGTTCGGTGTCGACCCCGAATGACGCTGGTTCGGCCCTGCAGGTCGTGGCCGCGCCCAGCTTCCCTGCCAGGCTCGTTGAGACGTTCGAGGAACTGCCCCTGGACGCCACTGCCTGTGGTGCCGCAATACGTGACGGCAAGCCGGTGATCACCCCCGACGCGACAACCGATCCGCGTTGGTCCAAATGCCGCGATCTCATCAAGGCTTACGGGATCCGCGCCGCGTGGGCGCAGCCGTTCATGTCCGAAGGCAACGAGGCCATCGGCGCGGTAACCGTATTTTTCGACACACCCGGCAAGCCGACATCGTTACAGGAGCAACTGTTGCTTTCGGCGAGCCATCTTGCCGGCAACGCCTGGCGCAGTCATCAGGCACGGGCGACGCTGCTGGAAAGCGAGACACGCTACCGCAGCGTTGTCGCCGCTGTCGGCGAAGGCGTCACCGTCCGTGACCTGACGGGCCGGGTGATCACCTGCAATGAGGCAGGCAGGAAAATCCTGGGTTTCAAGTGGGATGCCGGGGAGAACTGCTGGCAACTTCCGCCCGGCCACCGCTGGCTACGCGAGGACGGCACGGACTTTCCCGCCGACCTCTCTCCCCCGGTCGTGGTAATGCGCACCGGCCGGCCCCGGCGCGAGGCCGTGATCGGTTTCGAATTGCCGGGACAGGATCCCCGCTGGCTGTCGATATCGTCGCATCCGTTGCAGCGGCCAGGATCAACCCTGCCGTACGCGGCGGTATCCTCGTTCAGCGACATCACCATGCGACGGGCGGCGGAAAAACGCCTGGCTGTGCGCACGCGCCTACTTGAGATCGCCGCCCAGGGCCTGCCG
This sequence comes from uncultured Gammaproteobacteria bacterium, assembly GCA_964453295.1. Taxonomy (GTDB): domain Bacteria; phylum Pseudomonadota; class Gammaproteobacteria; order JAJPIJ01; family JAJPIJ01; genus CAYVOU01. The sequence goes on along the minus strand of CAYVOU010000079.1, from coordinate 5,571 downwards.
ACGCTCGAGACGCTGAACCAAATCAATCTATACATCGAATCATGCACCAAGGGTGCGCGTTGCTCCGTCCTGCTGGTCGATGAAAGCGGCAGGCACCTGCGACATGGATCCGCGCCCAGCCTGCCTGCGGAGTACAACGCCCTGGTGGACGGCCTGCCGATCGGGCCGAAATCCGGATCCTGCGGCACCGCCGCCTACCGTGATGCGCCGGTGATGGTCAGCGATACCGTCAACGACTCCTTGTGGGAAAGCTACCGGGACCTTGCGTTGCGGTTCAAGCTGCCCGCCTGCTGGTCCACGCCAGTGCATGGCGACGACAACACGGTCATCGGCACCTTCGCCATGTACTTCGATCACCCACACATGCCGACCGTGGAAGAGGTCAGCCTGGTCGAAAACGCCACCAACATCGTGGCCCTGATCCTGCAGCGGGAGGTGTCGAAATCCGCGCTCGCTGCCAGCGAACTGCGGTACCAGTCTCTGGTTCAGGTCATGGCGGAGGGATTCATCGTAGTCGACAGGGCCCGGCGGGTTCAGACCTGGAACCAGGCCGCGGAGCGAATTCTCGGCATCTCGAAGGCGAAAATGCGCGGCAGTCCGGCAGGCGGCGCAGGCACCGAAATTTTCGGTGAGGACGGCAAGCCGCTCGCACTGGAGGAGTATCCGTCGACCATCACGCTTCGCACGGGACAGGCACTGACGCATTCAGTCATCGGCCTCAAACGCGACGGGGATGTCATGATCTGGCTGTCCGTGAACTCCCAGCCGCTGAAATCCGCCGCCGAACCGCTGCCCGACGGTGTCCTGCTCACCTTCAATGACATCACCGAGCAGAAACATGCCGAGCTTCGGCTGAGGCAAAGCGAGGAACGGCTGCGCGCCAGCATCGAAAACACGCCCAATGTCGCCGTGCAGTGGTACGACATAGACGGCCGTGTCGTATTCTGGAGCCGTGCTTCCGAAATCATGTTCGGCTGGGAAAGCAGCGAAGTCATCGGCAAGACGCTCGATCAGCTGATATTGACGCCGGAGGAAACTGCCGAATTCGCCGGCGTGCTGCGTGAGCTCGGCGCCACCGGCGGCTCCCAGAGCCCGGCCGAACACGCCTTCCGCACCCGCGACGGAACGCAAGGTATCTGCCTGTCGACGATCTTTCCCATCCCGTCCGGAAACGAACACCCCTACTTCGTATGCATGGACGTGGACATCACCGAGCGCAAGCAGGCGGAACAGGCCTTGAAGGAAAGCGAACAGCGCTGGCAGTTCGCGCTGGAAGGCAGCGGCGAAGGAGTATGGGACTGGAACTCCGACAGCGGCCGGGTCTATTCGTCCAGGCGCCTGATAGAAATGCTCTCCTTAGAATAGCAGAACTTGAATTACTACATCTAGAATTGGATCATGATGATACATCCGGACGATAAAGAGTTCTTCTGTAAAGATTTCCGCGACCATCTTGAAGGCAAGACCGACACTTACGCCGTCGAGCTGCGCCAGAGATGCCGAAACGGCGAATACCGCTGGTTCCTCGACCGCGGCATGGTCGTCAGCCGCGATGAGAAAGGCAGGGCCTTGCGCATGATCGGCACCCAGACGGACATCACCGAGCGCAAGCAGGCGGAAGCGGAACTGCAGGGTTATCGCAGCCGCCTCGAGGAAATGGTGGAACAGCGGACCGCGGAGCTGAGCGACATCAACGAGGACCTTATAAGGCCGCAGATCATCGACCTGCGCAGCGA
>CAYVOU010000079.1:3183-3825 GCA_964453295.1 uncultured Gammaproteobacteria bacterium | reverse complement strand
GAGCGACATCAACGAGGAACTTGAAGCCTTCGCCTATTCGATCTCGCACGACCTGCGCACGCCTCTGCGCGGCATCGACGGATTCAGCCAGGCATTGCTGGACGACTACGGCGACAAGCTGGACGACACCGGCCAATCGTACATCGTGCGCGTGCGCGCGGCGGCCCAGTGGCTGGGACGACTGATCGACAGCATGCTGCAGTTGTCAGGCGTCACCCGCCACACCATGCGCGATTCGGTGGTGAATCTTTCCGACCTGTGCCGTGAGGTCGAAACCGACCTGCGGCGGCGCGAGCCCGGGCGCGAAGTGACCGTCACGATTGCGCCGGATTGCATCGTGCAGGGGGATCCGCAACTGCTGCGCGTGCTGGTCGAGAACCTGCTCGGCAACGCCTGGAAATACAGCGGCAAGCGCGAACACGCCCATATCATTTTCGGCCGGCGCGGCGGTGACGGCGCGTTTTTCATCGAGGACGACGGCGCGGGTTTCGATCCAGCCTACGCCCACAAGCTGTTCGTGCCTTTTCAACGGTTGCACGACGCTCGCGAATTCGAGGGCACCGGCGTCGGCCTGGCGTCGGTTCAACGGATCGTGCGGCGTCATGGCGGCGTGATTGCGGTCGCGATCGTCGTTGTCGTCTT
>CAYVOU010000079.1:0-3173 GCA_964453295.1 uncultured Gammaproteobacteria bacterium | reverse complement strand
CGACAAGGGGGCGACCTTCTATTTCACCCTGGCGGAGCCGGCGCGACTGCCGGCCCCGGCGGGCCACCGCAAAAGCGTCACGTCGCAATAGCGGCGACCCGGCACCTTCGGGGCGAACTCAGGACGGGCCGTTGATCAACCGACGCGGGTCGAGCCAGCCGTGAACGCCGCTGTCGAAAAACCATCTTGCGACATAGCCGCACAACCAGTTGCCGCGGCGAACCACTTCCACTGGCCCGCCGTCCACCGTAATCGCCGCCACCGTTGAGAAGCTGTCACCGCCGACGACCTCGCCGCGATAGCGTTTATCCTCGTAGCGAAGGTCGACGGCGGTACCGGGGCGCAGGCGCTGCCAATACGGTCCGAGGTGGACCGCGAAGTGCAGGTGCGCGGGATAGCCGCCGTTGTCCCAGGTAAAAGCCCGCCCGACGCTGCCGATCTTGCGGCCCGCCTCGATCCGCTCGCCGGGCTGCACGCACACGAACGGGTCGAGGTGGGCATAGAGCGCGCAGCAAAGCACCGTGCCGTCCAACTGGCGGACCGGTTCGTGGATCGTCCCGGCGTAGCGATCGGCGAGGGCCGGTTCCGGCATGCAGGCCGCCGGCATGGCGAATTCGACCACCACGAGGTTGCCCCATGACTCCAGCCAGGCCACCTCGCGCACGATGCCCTCGCCCACTGCCACGACGGTCAGATGATCCTGACCCCAACCGATATCGTCGCCGACATGCACCAGGCGGGTGAAGGGACGGTTGCTGCGATCGGTTTCCTCGCCGAAACTGGCCTCGGACTGGCCGGGATAATCGCGGATTGGCGCCGTCGGAGCCGCCGCGGGCAGGGTTCCCGATCCCGATCGATCGCGACGACTTTCGCCGAACGCCGGGCCGGGAAGCACGAACAGCCGCCGTTGCACTTCGGCACGCAGGCGCCGCGCCTCGAGAAAATCCGCGGGCGGTGACTTCCCCTGGAAATACCAGCAGGGCTCGCAGGGCTCCGCCGTGCAATAGAGTTCGAAGGCACGCTGACGCGCCGCCGGATCGCCGTCGGCTTGCAGACCTTCCACGGCTTGGTGATAGGCCGTCACGGCGGATGCGTACGTCGAGGGTGCCGAAGGCGGCAGCAGCGCCGCCGAACACGCCTCATTTCGCCGGCGGATGTCACCGGCCGCCGACGCCATCGCCGCGCGCGCATGTGGATCCGGCTCGGTGGACAGGGCGGCATCGAGCTGTTGGACATCCGCGACGACACCGTGGCGGCCGAGGAAGGACGCGGCAAGATCGCGGGCAGCCGCGAGCGGATGCCGCAGCAGATCGCGGATCAGTTTGCGCGCCACCTCGCTGCAATCGTTCTGCTCGATCAGTCCGGCAAGCGCGCCGCGCGCAACCCATAAATCGTCGCAATCCAGCAGGGCGCGGCAAAGCGGAGACAGGAGCGGCGCGTAGTAACGCGGCAACGAACCGGCCACGTATTCGCGCAGTTCCGGACGCGCCAGCGCCGCCTGGACCCGCGCCAGATCCGGATACATGCTTTCCACCATCTCCAGCGCCGGCCCGGCGATCGCCGGATCGGGGTGCGAAACATCGGCCGCGATCGCCCGTGCCAGACCGTCACGCCCTTCACCGCGGGCGTACACGATCGCCGCCATCGAACGCGTGATCGGATCGGGGTCGGCGAGACGGGGCAGCAAGGCATCGCGCGCCTTCCCATTCCAGCAGTGTTGAAGTACGAAGAAAGCATGGCGGCGGCGTTCTTCCTCCGGATCCTGCAAGGCCGCGAGCATTGCGTCGACGATGGCGGCACGGTCCGGTTCGTCCAGGCTTTCAAGCCATTCGACTTGCGCCTTGCCGTCACCGCCCGCCGAGAGCGTCGAGAAAAGCCGCCGTATTTGGTCCTCGCTGATCATCCCATCCGACCTGCTGCGCTATACTCTCCGAAACTGATCGCCGCTGTATCCGGCACGACACGCCATGCAGAAACTCATCCTACTCGTATCGTTGATATTCATCGCCTGCCCGGCGGCCGCCCGGATGTATCAATGGGTCAATCCGGCCAGCGGCCGCACCCAGATGTCCGGCACCGCGCCGGCCTGGTACCGGGCCGACGATGGAACCGGAAACGGCAAGCACGCTCCTCGCGTGCTGGTCTTTGAAAACGGGCAGCTCATCGACGACACCGCCATTGCCGTCAGCGACGAACAACGGCGGCAATTGCGCGAACAGGCATTTCGCGGCGCCGAACTGGAAGCGCGTGCGGCGTCGTCACAGCCGGAGGCCGCCGATACGCTCAAAGGCACCGCGCCGCCCGCCGGCAACAGCGCCGGCCAGCGCGATTTCAGCGAGCCATCGCCAGCCGCGGCGGCGGCCCCGGTGGTTCCGGCCGATTCCGATGCGACCATCAACAGGATGAAGGCGCTCATCGAACAATGGGACAAGCAGAAAACCGAGCAGGCCAAGACGCTGATTAAGCAACCGCCAGCTCCTGCGGCCTCGCCTTCACCTCCGTCCTCGCCATGAAAACGGGCTGTCGGCATTCGTCCTGGCGCGATGCCTAATCGGCCTTGTCCGGTGCCTGCGGTGCCGGCACGGGCGAGGTGTGGAACAGACTCAATATCACGTCGATGAACCCGTGCGGCGCGGGCTTGGCCAGCGACTGAAGCTGGTTGAGCGAGGCATTGCCCGGATCGAGCTGAAGTCCTATCGCGATGTAGCGCCTGGCTTGGACCACGTTATTGCGGGCAATTTCGCGCTCCGCCAGCATCGCGAAGTGTTCGGCAATCTGCCTGAAACCCTCGGCGACGACGGGATCGTTCGGATCCATCATCTGCAGGCGAGAGTAGTAATAATAGGCGTTGTCCTTCGGCGGCGAAGTCAACCGGTAGTCGTCAAGGCTCTTCTGCGCCAGCCAGACCAGCGCCCGCCTCACCTCGGTCGAGTGCGGCGTGGCGGTGGCACCACCGGCGACCGGGGCCGTGGGCGCGGCCGGCAGCGCGGGCTGCACGTTCAATCCGACGGGCGGCTGATCCGGCGCCCGCCGTCCCTCGCGAGCGAACTGGCTGGCGTAATATTGCACGGCGCTGAAACCGAGCGCCGAGAGGATCAGAAGGCCCAGCAGGACGTTGTGCACCCGTCGCCGAGGCCGCAACGCGGTCGCTTCCGGCGTCAGGGAATCAGTGG
>CAYVOU010000078.1:2129-7075 GCA_964453295.1 uncultured Gammaproteobacteria bacterium | reverse complement strand
TTCCGAAGCGACCTGGCAAACGACAGGTTCCTACGGTCGCTCGCGGAGAGTTTCTGGCTGGGCCTGGGCCTCTCTTTCGTGATCGCGACCGCTTTCGCGCTCGTGTTCTCGAGGGCCCGGTCGGCAGAGAGCTTCCAGTCGGCGGCGCGCATTTTTCGCGGCGGCGATACCCGTGGCGGCGTGATTTTCACAAAGGACGTGGTTTACCTGCAGGGGTTGATCCGCACCCACACGTTCCTGCGCAAGGCCGTGCAGTCAAACAAGTTTCAATACGCGGAACACCTGTTCGCGGGCAGGATGACGCTGGGGGACGTGATTGCGCTGGAACCATTTTTCGAGAGCGGCTTCATCGCGCCGCCTTACTACGAACCGCCCTGGTTGCAGAATCGCAGCAACTTTGCCGCCTACCTCTGCTATTCGGTGTTCGCCAACCAGATCAAGTTGAGCGCGGTGTCGCTGGAGGACTTCCTGGCCATGGAGACCACCGAAGTCGCCGGACTGCCCGGCGCGCCGGCGGGCTAGGCGGCCTTGACCGCCTCGTAGTAGGCCACGGCCTGGGAACCGGACACTTCGGCGCTGAAAGTCGTGCCGCCGGGAACGAAAAGGCAGTCGCCGCTTTTCAGTTCCATCGACTGCCCTTCGATGGTGATGCGCAGCGCGCCGGTCAGCACGCCGCAGACGATCTCGGTTTCGCTGGTCTTGTCCGGCAGGACGGTGCCACTTGGCAGTACCGTGCGCTTGGCCTCGAATCCCCAGATCATCAGCTTCTGAATCATGGCCTCCTGGGTCAACTGGCCATCGCTCTTGGGGTTCCACCGCTCCAGCCGAAGCTTGGCCAGCGTGCGGTACACCACCACCCGGTTCCCCCCCTGGAACTTGGCCTCGTACATGGCCGTGTCGATGCGTTCGAGCAGGGTGCTGGGACGCATGTTTGCGGTAGGAATGATGCTGACGACGCCCACATGGACGGTCACCACTTCATCGGCGCGGGCGCCGGCATGGGGAATGCGCTGACCTTCGACACGCTTGCGGAAAGCCTCCGCGATACGGGCCGCGTTGCGGTTGTCGCAGCTGGGCAGAATGATTGCAAACCGGGAATCGGAGAATCGGCACGCCAGATCGCCGGCGCGTTTGCCGACCGCGCCGGCAAGTTTGGCAATGCGTTTTACCAGGGCATCGCCGGACTGGCTGCCGTAGGTTTCGGTGTAAAGATCGATCTGGTCAATCTCGCACATCATCAGCGACAGCGGCTTGCGCTCCCGCATGGCTCGGCGCCATTCCAGGCCGAGGTGCTCATCGAAACTACGGCGGTTCGGGATGCCGGTTACCGGGCAGAACGGTGACACCCGGCTCAGCGTCTCCGAAAGCGCGTGCGCCTTGCCTTTCAGGAGCCCCAGGTCGGCGGAGGTGCGGCGAAGTTCCAGTTCCGCCTTTTGCCGCTTCTCGGCATTTGTCTTCATGCCGACGGTCAGCTTTTCGATCTGGTCGCGCCGCACGTCGAGGTGGGACCGCATATGCGTCGCCTCGATGTCGAGGGCGATGACGCGGAGCGCATTCTTTTGCAGGCGCTGGCTAATCATCGACAGCAATACCGCGTACAGGACCACCATGGCGGCGATCAACGTGTTGCCAGGCAGTGTGCCGGTCGCGACGATTGCGGCCGGTGGCAGCAGGGCGGCCACGGAAAAACCCGCTGACGGGAACAGCACGCCGTTGTAGGCGGCCAGCATCATCGTGGAGAGGGCGGCCAGACAGAACAGTGTAATGCCGACATGTTGCAGCGCTGCGCTCTTGGCGATCAGCGCTCCCAAGGCGCCGAACATGAGACCGAGCACGATGGCGCCAAAGGCAAACTTTTTTACCCAGGTACCGGCCGTTGCCGTGTCGGGGGGACCGTGGAGGTAGCGTTGTGTCGCGATGAGACGAACGACGATAACAACGACTATGGCAGCGGCCCAAGCGAGCAGATAGGCGGGCTTGATGCTTTCCCAGCCGATGGCGAAAAGGACAATGGCAGAAATGGCCGCCGCGACGAGTTCAATTCTACCCTGATTGTAGAGTAGGTCGGCCTGCCGAGACTGCAATTCGGCGAGTTCTGTCGCGTCGGTCCCCATTGTCGTCAGTCCTTTCCTGAACGGCGGAGCGCCGTTTGCACGACCGTCCCCCGTTAAAGCAAGGCTCGTGTTCATGTTCGAGTAGTTATATAAGAAACACTTTTAAGGTCAAGTATATATTGAGAGTTCCCATCGGTACATCCCGGCGTTGCCACCTAGGCGAGGTTCGGGTGGTAGGCGCAGACACGATTGTGTCCATCTTTTGCCGCCGCCTCCAACATATTAACTGCCGTTTGCTCCAAAATCTTGAAACTCATACCTTTTTGCGGCATGAAGCTGGCCACGCCCAGCGATACGGTGACCTGATCCGCGACCGGTGAGGCGCTGTTCTCCACGTCAAGTGCCTGTACCGCCTCACGTATCTGGTCGGCGACCTTGGCGGCCTGGGTGGTCTCCGCCAGTGGCATCAACAGGGCGAAGCGCTGTTCGTCGGTACGTGCCACAAGGTCATTGGCGCGCCGTGCATGCAACAGCAAGACGTGGGCGACCAGGCGCAGCAGTTCATCACCCCGGCCGTGGCCGTAGCGCTCGCAAAAGGCCGCATAGGCGTCTATGTCACAAAGGATTATTGCCAGTGGCGTGCCGCCGCGCGCCGCCCGGGTCCACTCGCGCTTCAATACGTCTTCAAAATGGCGTGAGCCGGCCAGCCCGGTCAAACCATCCAGTGCCGAGGCCAGCGACAGCCTGTCGGCCATGTGTTCGGCATGTTCCCTGGCGAGTCGGAGCTCGCTCTCGACCTTTTCCCGGCGGGCGATATCGGCAATGAGCTGGCGGTTGAGCGTGGCGGAGGAGAGGCTCTCCTCGTCCAGGCGATCAATCAGCCGGGCATTGTCAGCCTGGATACGCAGCGCATGCAGCACTGTGCGGTTGGCGGCGCGGGCATACAGAATCATGGCGACCGCGAAGAAGAGGGCGGCAATGCCGAGCGGTCGTTCGCCGGGGCCTGCACTTACCGCCAGCATGATCCCGTACGGCATCATGGCGGGCGCGATGAAGGTCAGCACCGCGCCGAAATGGGCACTCAGGGATGCGACCACGCCCCCTGATACGGCGGTCAGCGCAAGCAGCATGATGCTTGCGTGAATGATCGAGGCGGGCGGCACCAGCAACGGACCCGCGCATCCCCAAATGAGGCCATGTAGGGCCATCAGGATCAGGACGCGCCTGAGCCACAGCGCCGCGTTTTCCGCGTTCATGCTGGCCGCGCTGGTCACGCGCGCGAAACTCGCCAGCGTGGCGATACGCCCGCCGACGGTTGTGGCGAGCGCCGCGAACCAGCCGAGCAGGACCACGATGCTGTCCGAAGGCCAGAAATACAGGACCACCAGCAAACCGAATATCAGGTGCCCGGCAACCCCGATACGCCAGTTACGATAGAGCACCTCCAACTGTTGCCACAGTAACAATCGCGGCGGCATGTCCGCGGGATTGTTTTTGCCGTTAACATGATTGACCGACCCATCGTCTGCGTATGAATTCTGCATTTGTCGTCAATGCGCTCATTCTGTTATCCGCCTCCCTTACGCCCGCATTTCCGAAAAATCGCGGTTGAAGGCACATACAAAGCAAAAGCGCGCCCAGATCGACCGGATCCCGGTCAAATTGCGGGAAAACTGTGAGGTCGCTCAAGAAAACGTGGAAGAACAGACGGTTAACGGACGAAAAAATGTGACGACGTTCACCAGGTGGTTGCGTCGATCGGACGGGTCCAGTCGGCGCATTTCCGCTTTCGGCTCAGGGTGTCGCCAACCAACGACGCAATAGCAAAAATAAATTCAATATCTTACGGCATCAAGACTGACCACTTCTTTATCGCCAAGGACCCGGGCGCGGTGACGGGTCCCGGCCGGGACCATCACCCACACACCGGATCCCAGGACGAGGACCCCTTCGTCGGTGCCGATCTCGAACCGGCCCGACAGCACAGCGTCGATCTTGTCTACGGCATGGTCATGCGGGGGGAACTCGGTGCCGGGTGGGTAGACATAGCTCGAGACCCGATAGCCAAGTGATTCAAGTTTGCGCCGCAAACCCGCTTCGTCCAGTGGCCCGTCGCGTGCGGTATCCCATCGGCCGGACTCGAGCATGTCGGATCGCCTACCAGTAATCGCGCCGTCGGCGAGGGCGGAAATCGCCGGAAAGCGCTTGTGCCGGGTGGAAGAGCGGAACGTCGGTGTATTTGAACAACGGTATGAACGTCATGCCTGCGATGAAACCGCCGATGTGCGCGAAGAAAGCGACGCCGCCTTGCTGCCCGCCCGAAAAGCCCGACAGAAGCAGTTGCATCACGAACCAGAATCCGAGGACCCAGATCGCGCGCAATCGCATCAGCGTACTGAAGAAGCCGAGCGGCACGATGACCAGCACGCGCGCGTGCGGAAACAGTAGCAGGTAGGCACCCAGGACCCCGGAGATGGCGCCGCTCGCACCTATCATGGGGATCTCCGAGCCTGGGCTCATGATCGCCTGTGCAAGACCGGCGGCCACGCCGCACAGCAGGTAAAAAGCGACGAACCGGCCATGCCCCATCGAATCCTCGACATTGTTGCCGAAAATCCAGAGATAAAGCATGTTTCCCGCGAGGTGCATGAATCCGCCGTGCAGAAACATCGACGTCAGCAGGGTGGTGGCCGGTGGCACGATCGCCATTTCGCCCGGCAGGGCCGCCTGATGAAAAAGCACAGCCGGTATCAGCCCGAAGCTGTACACAGCACGTCCGCCGCCGGCCTGGCCCAGTGACATTTGCCAGAGAAAGACGAGGATGCAAGATGCGATCACCGTGAAGGTGACGAATGGGGTGATTTCCGTTGGATTGTCGTCGTGCAGCGGAAT
>CAYVOU010000078.1:0-2119 GCA_964453295.1 uncultured Gammaproteobacteria bacterium | reverse complement strand
AATTGCGCATTACCTGTCGTGGTTCAATTATTGTTGCGTCGAGTATCCGGAAAAGCCGGGCGATCGCAAGCTCGCCGACTTTGCTCGCCGTGCCTGGAACGCCAGTGCGGTGGGTCCGGTTGTAAAATGACTCGATGTAATCGAAAACATCCAACCGGGCCAGCTCGCGGGTTCGGCAAATCCGCTTTTTTATCCTTTTCAGGCGGCCGAAGCCCGACTTGGACACGGCGTTATCCCGGGAGGCTTTTTAATACAACAGAAAACTAGGGCAGGCACTGGGATCAGGATTTTCGAGGTTTCTCAAGGTCCACCGCGCGCCAAAGATACCATGCGGCCACGGACCGATAGGGGCGCCAGCGCTCGCCGTAGTCGCGTAGCGCATTACGATCCAGCAGTTCGTCGGCACCGCAGATGATTCCGAATCCCTTGCGCACACCGTAATCGTCCAGCGGGAGTACGTCGAGTCTCCCGAGGGTGAAGATCAGGAACATCTCCACGGTCCAGCGGCCGACGCCGCGCACGACGATCAACCTCTTGATGATGTCTTCGTCGTCCATGCCATTTAACTTCCGTCGCGGTGGGATCACGCCTTCGATCGTCTTGGCGGCGATATCGCGGATGGCGGCGCTCTTGGCGGTGGAAAAGCCGACGCCGCGCAGCGCAAGCGGATCCAGGGCGAGGATGGCTTCTGGCCTGGGAAAGCGTCCATTTTCGAAAAGGCTGCGAAAGCGCCCCAGGATGCTCTCGGCGGCGCCGGCGTGCAGCTGTTGATAGGCCACGGCCTCGATCAGGGACTGGTAAGGTGACTGTCGCCTGTCCGGCGTCAACGTGCACGCGCCGACCATGCGGATCAGCCGCCGCATCTTCGGATCTGCCCGTGAAATATGCCCGATAGCCTCTTTCATTGTCGTCTATATGGTTGCAGCGTCCTGCCGATCGTTCATTGCCGTGGCCCAGCGCACGGCGGCGACGCTAGGCGCCGATGATCGGCACATCCTGACGTCACCTGCTTCCTGTTGGTTGTAGCGGAACCCGCATCCAACCACCTTACCGCCCCGACTTCCTGCTATCGACCGAGACTGTGTGAAAACCCGGTTTGAGGATGCCGTGGATTAAGCTTCATGATGGTGGATTGTTTGAAGAGTATCGCGTCGCGCCAGACGGTACAGCGACCCGCTTGCGCATGTGGGCCTTCGCTGCGGCTATCTTCTCCCGAAGCTGGCTGACCCGCGCGTCCGGCACTCGTCCAGGGTTCCGGTCGGCACGGTCAAGCTCAGCAAGATAGCGTCCGATACTTTTCTCGACCTGCGCCATCCGCGCCTTGAGCTTGTGCTCGGTAAAATTCTTGTCGCGGTTGTTGACCGCCTTGAACTTGCTGCCATCTATCGCCACCACCGCTTCCAAAAACAATTTCAGTCGCCGGCACAGCCCAACGAAATCGCGGCCGACATTTCGGATCGCGACGCCGTTGTCCTTGCGGAAGTCCGCAATAGTCTCGAAATCCGGCGCCAGGCGCCGCAACAGCCAAATCAGCTCAATATTGCGCTGCGCTTCGCGGTCCAGCCGCCGGCTGAACTGGACCCAGTTCAGGTAACCGTAGATGTAAAGCTTCACCAGCGTGGCAGGATGGTATCCCTGCCTGCCCGTTTTCGCGGGCCGCGCACTATCGAATCCAAGCTTGACCAGATCCAATTCATCAACAAAGACATCAATCAACCGTACTGGGTTGTCTTCGTCAATGTAGTCGTCCAGACACTCAGGCAACAACGTGCTTTGATGCCGGTCGTCCCCTTCGATAAATCGCTTCATCAGCATTTCGCTCCGCGCGATACCGTGAAGCCATGATCTCACAAACACGATCCGCTGCCGATCAGTTTTCACACAGTCTCGACCCGTTTTTGCCATTGGGGACATGGATCCATACTTCCCCAAAGCGGACGGCCAACCTTCCAAAGATGAGCCGCGCCGACCGGCGAGAGGCTCCGCAAGCTCGATTGTTGAATTGCGCATTGGATTGATCCGTTTAGCGCTAGTATTTGCATGATGCAGTTACCCGAGTAGATACAAGTAACTTAATGGTTATAACGGCAGCGATCGCTATTAGGGAAGCTCTGAATAA
>CAYVOU010000077.1:0-7084 GCA_964453295.1 uncultured Gammaproteobacteria bacterium | reverse complement strand
GGCGGCTCTGGCCTGAGCGGCTTGCTTCTGCTTCTCCGCTTCGGCGGCGGCTCTGACCTGAGCGGCCTGCTTCTGCTTCTCCGCTTCGGCGGCGGCCGCTGCCTGTGCCGCCTGTTTCTTTTTCTCCGCGTCAGCGGCCGTTTCTTCACGCTTCATGTCGGTAGCTTCCGCCACGACTGCCGTTTCATGTTTGGCGGCGTCACCAACCGGCCGGTGCCACCAGTACCAAGCGCTGCCCCCAATGGCGAATGCCAGTACGACCGCGGCAATTGCGGCGACGCCCTTGCGTCGGCGCGGGGCCTGCACAGTCGGCGCTTGATGGGTCAGTTCGCGGCGCCATTCGAGAACCGTTTGCGGGCGGTCCGATGCCCGAAACTGGAGCGCATGGTCGATGGCGCGCAGAAAATCAGCGGAATAATCCCTGGCACCTTCCGTTTGTGCGGGAGAAAGCAGATCGGAAGACGACTCGAGATATGCATGACTGCGATCGACCGACGGCACCGGCACTTTTCCGACCGCGGCGAAATACAGGGTGGCGCCCAGGCCATAGATGTCGGTCCAGGGGCCCTGCTTGTCGCTCTTGCTGTAGTACTGCTCGAACGGCGCGAAGCCCGGCGATACCATGGCCGTGACGGTCTGCGTCTCCTGGCCTAGCGCCTGACGGGCGGAACCGAAGTCCAGGAGAACGGGCGATCCGTCTTCGCGTATGTAGATGTTTGGCGGTTTGATGTCACGATGGATGAACCCGGCCGTGTGGACCTGTTCGAGTCCGTCCAGGATGGGCAGTATGATGGCCAGCAGTTCGTTCTGCGGCAGGTTCTTGCGGCGGGCGAGGAGGGCTTGCAGGCTTTCCCCGTGCTCATAAGCCATGATCATGTAGGCCGTATCGTTGGCCTCGAAGATGGAAAGCACCTGCACGATATTCGGGTGTTTGAAACGCGCGAGCGTCTGGCCCTCGTTGATGAACCGGCGCAGACCCCAGTCGAAGTGTTTCTCGTGCTTGTCCGAGAGCGCCCGGATCGAACTGTCTTCCCGGCGAATGGCAAAGTCGGCCGGCAGGTACTCCTTGATGGCCACTTGCATCTGCAAGTTGGTGTCGTATGCGAGGTAGGTGATACCGAATCCACCCTGGCCCAGTACGCGCTTGATTTCGTACCAGTGGATCCTGAAGCCGGGTTTGAGAGGGTTGCGGGTGCCTGTTGCGGTCATGAGCAGATTTGACTCCGGACTCGCCTGCTGCGCCAGGCCATTTAGATTTGAGCTTGCTGCATCCTACTTGATGGCCGGAAAATTGTTAAGGCGACGGGTCTGGGAGTCGCAACGCGCCTGGCGCTTGTACCTGTGCGGCGGGTGAGGCACGCGACCGGGAAACGACTACCATAGGCATGGTGCCTATGCTCGGGGGATTCCATGAACGTCGAATACGAAACAGGCCGGCCGGTGTCCGCGGATCAGTTTGAGGCGTTGCTAAGAGCTTCCGGGTTGGCGGAACGCCGGCCGGTGGATGATCATGAATGTCTGGAGGGCATGGTCGGCAATGCCAATCTCGTCGTGACGGCATGGGATGGCGATAAGCTGGTCGGCATTGCCCGCTCCATGACGGATTTCCACTATGCCTGTTATCTCTCCGACCTGGCAGTGGACCAGGCCTGCCAGGGACGGGGGATCGGCACTGCCCTGCAGGCAATCACGCAGGCCCAACTCGGGCCGCGCTGCAAATTGATATTGATTGCGGCGCCGGCGGCCAACGCGTACTACGAGCACATCGGCTACGTGAACAACCCGCGTTGTTGGGTGCTTGAGCGCAATCAATCGCTCAAGGATAAGTCCCGTCGGCTATAACCACGAGGAGATGGCTCATGGCGGGTCTGACGGCATGAGCGGGCGACGTTCGCTGGTAGCCGGCATGGGGGATGGGGTGCGGTCGTCGAGTCACGCCGAAATCGTGGCCTTGCGATCGCGACAAGGCGGTTTCGGAAAAGCGTCAGCATACGAGGCCTGCTAGCTGACGCCGACGATCGTGTAGACGTCGCCGTGTTCGAGTCGCTTGCCGTCCTCGTAATCGGCCGCCACGCGTCGATACAACTCCAGCTTGGCGCATTCGAGCACGCCTATGGCTTCGTTCAGATTCGCGTAGTTCAGCCCTTTGCGCCGCAGGTAGGCATCGACCGCACGGGTGACAACGTAGTTGAGTTCTCCTGCGGTCACCGGCGCCTCTCCGGCGTCAAGCCGGCTACGGTCCTCGGATTTCACGTATGGCATCGTTACCTCCATTGTGTGGGCGTGGAACGGCGGCAACCGTGGCACGAATTCGTACCGGGCCGAACGGACTTTATTGGTCAGGAAACGTGGCTGCCGCTACGCAGTATAGTGCGGCAGCCAGACCAATCACGCCATTGAAGCCGAGATGGATGGCGAGCAGCGTCGCGAGCGTCGCGCCCATCACGGAGGCACAGGCGTTGATGCCGTACGCCCAAGACAGGGATCCGCTCCCGGTCGAAGCCAGCGCCGCCATGCCCAATGGAAAGGGCATGCCCATGCAGAACGCAAGCGGCGCGATCAGTATGACGCAAAGCGCGGCCTTGGCCGCATCCGGCAGGGGCGCCGCAAGATCGAAGAGGTATGGCAACAGCGACAGGTAGAGTGCGGATAGCACTACGATGCCGCTCACGGGCCACCACACGCCGGCGCGGACACGCTCGGCGTGGCGGCTGCCAATCCCGGCGAACAGGAGAAAGGCGCACAGCACCACCGCAACCGCGTACAAGGGATGCGTCAGCAACAGGGTCAGCTTTTGTATGAAGGCCAATTCGATGAACATGAAAGCGAAGCCCAGCGCCGCGAAGTATCCGAACACCTGCCGGTGCGGTACCGATCGCCGCGTCGCCCGCTTGAGCCACAGTGGCAGAAGTATCAGCACCGTGCTGGCCAGCAATGCCTGGGCAAGGGTCGCGACCAGTACAGGATATCCCAGCTCAATAAGTGGCAGGCCGCCGCTTTGCTTGAGTGCGAGCAGTTCCGGGAACGTCCGCCAGCGGAAGAAATTGAAAAAGAAGGGGCGATCGTCGGTCGCCGGCGAGATGTTGAACTTGTAGCGGGCGATGAAGGATGCGGAGCCCTTGCCCAGCAATGCAACCGCACCCCGATGGAACCAGGGCGTGTCGAGGCGATTGTAGCGATTGACGTCGGTGGTGCTGATGCCGGGATACCAGGCGGTGTCGAACGCGCGTGCGTCGCTGAAGCTGCGGATGGCAGCCGTGTCCAGTGCCGTGAAGCTGCCGTTCTTAATGAGCAGCGTGGCCGTTTGCCAGCCTCGGATCAGGGCCAGATGGGTGCCGGGGTTGGTCACACCGCCGGCTTTGAGAGCGGCGACGGCGGTGGCGAACAGCTTGAGCGTGTCACGTGGTGGCAAGGTCACCCAACGCGTGACGGCCAGGATCCCGCCCGGTCGCAGATGGCGCAGGTCGTTTCGAAAGGCCTCCACTGTGTACAGATAGTTTTCGCTCAAGCCGTAAAGGCCGGCGGCCGAGGCACCGAAGGTGTCGAGCAGCGCAAGCTGAATCAAGTCGTAGCGTTCCTTGCTGGCACTTAGGAATCCTCGCGCTTCCGCCACATGAATCCGCACATCGGGCCGCTCGTAGAGGTGCCCTGAAAAATCGGCATAGCGGTCGCGCACCAACGCGACCATTTGCGGGTTCAGTTCAACGGCGTCGACGCGACGGGCGTGGTGCTGCAGCGCCTGCAATACGTCCGCACCGGCGCCGGCGCCCAGAACCAGCACATGCGGCGAGGCCAGGAGATGAAAGGGCAGCGCCGAGGTCATCTGGTCGAGATAGCTCAGCTTCGCCGGATCGCCATCCAGGCGAGTCAGGGCGGAGAAATTGTCGCCGTCGGTAAAGATACCAAGCTGTGTTGGCGGTTCGGTCGTCGCGTTCAGGCTCAGTCCCGGCGCATTGCGAAACGGAACGCGCGGGCTGGCGACCACTGTTAGCAGGCCGAGGGGACTGGATTTCTGATCGACGATCCTGGCGCCATCGACCAAGAGCGCCTGGCTCAGTCCTTTGTACTGGGACAAGTGCAGGGTTGTCATCGATGCCGGAAGTGCGAACAGGATCGCGCCGGTGGTCGCGAGCAGCAACGTCGGGAGCAAGCGTGGGTGCAGCCTGAAATGAAAAGCAGCGGAAGCAGCCGCCACCAGCCCCAGGGCACTGAACGCCTGTAGGGCGCGGGTCGGCAACACAACGAACAACAGGCCGATCACGAGCAGGCAGCCTAGCGCTGCACCCGTCAAGTCGGCGGCGTAGATGCGGTGCGTGCGCATGCCGTAGCGGACAAATGTCAGGCAGAGGCAGTTGCCCGCGAACATAAACGGCATTAACAGCAGGAGGTAGAGATGGATCAGGTGCAGCGGCTGATGCGGATCCCAGAAGATCTCCAGCGCGTTGAAGGGGACACCCTGCGCCAGGATGAAAGCGGCAGTCGCCGTTATCCCGAACAGCGCGGCGTTGATCACGAATGTGACTGCGTAGCGTGCGGCCAGCCATTCCCGGAAAAGACTGACGAAGGTGCCGGCGACACCGTAACCGAGCAGCGCCAGGCTGATCGCCATGTAGGCGAAATGATGCCACTGGACGATGGAAAACAAACGCATCAGCAGTACTTCGTAACCGAGCACCGAGGTTGAAATCAACGCCACGGCGAAAAGCGGCGGCGAAGCCTGCATTGAACGGGGCGACGGGCCTGGCCTGGCTGTTGCCGGGGCCGAATTCGAGTTACCCGCCATTGGCCGTGCCCGTATCCGCGGCGCTATTCGTGACTGCCCGTCAGCGGCACAAAGGCGACGGGCAGGATTTCACGCGTGAAGACTTTGCCCTGTCGATCCTTTTCGATCAGCATCAATCGCTGCGTCATGAAGCGACCGCCTACGGGAATGACCATGCGGCCGCCGGGCTTGAGCTGGCGGATAAGGGGCGGCGGCACGTAGCTCGCGGCGGCGGTAACGATGATGGCGTCGAACGGCCCCTGTTCCGGCCAGCCGTAGTAGCCGTCTCCGACCTTCAAGTCGATGTTGTCGTAACCCAGGGCTTTCAGCACCCGCGCGGCGCGTGCAGCCAGCGGTTTGACGATCTCGATCGTGTACACCTCGCTGGCGAGCCTGGACAATATGGCCGCCTGGTAACCCGACCCGGTGCCGATTTCCAGCACCCGGTCGCCGCTTTGGATCCGCAGCAGTTCGGTCATCAGCGCGACGATGTAGGGTTGCGAGATAGTCTGGCCATAACCGATCGGCAGAGGGCGGTTTTGATAGGCGTAAGGCTGCTGCCCGGTTGGCACGAAATCGTGGCGTGGCACGTCGGTCATTACGGCCAGCACGCGTGGCGATAGCGAAGGCAGGCCGGTTTCCCTGGCCGTCGCCGCGATCAGGGTGGAGACGTCCTGCATGAGGCGTTCGCGCTGTTTCGCCTGTTCGTCCGCGCCGGCGGGAGCGGACAGCACCGCTGCCAGCGCCAGGATCGTACCCGCTTGTTTCAGCCGTCGCCGGATTGGGTGCATCATTCGGTTCTATCCTCACCTAAGCACTGCCCGCCGGCTGCGAAACGGCGACGGCAGGCCACCATCGGGTTTCCCAAGACCATTGTCGCGCCTGTGGGCACGGCCGCGCTTTGACGCGAGTCAACGACGGGTCCCGCGGCGGTTTCCGGCCGGTTCACCAATCAGACCGTGAAGCCGATTCCAACCTGCGTGCCCCTCGTGGACGAACGTCAGCCCTGCCGCTACGCTTAATGAAGGAAAGCAAGGACGGCCCGCCGGCGCGTCACCCTGTCAGCGCAGTCGGTGTCGCTCCGCCATCACTTGCCGATTGGCAGCACAGGGAAGATGTTGTGTCCCAGGTTACCGGGCCGGCTCAACAAAGGAAGGCGCATCCGATGATCGACAAGCTCCCCCTCAAGCTGTTCCGCGATATGTTCGACTGTGGCCTGGGCGAAATGCTCATGCTTCAGGTGGCGGGTGACCGCGCCCTGCTGGGGAACCTGGTGATGGATAAGGGCTCGCTGTTGTTAAAAGATTGCGGGCTGATGAAGGGGATATCGCCGGCCTCGGTTGCCTCGTGCTGGGATATCGGCATCATAGGCGCGATCTGCGACTTGAAAGGGAATGAGTGGGCCAGCCTGACCTATCTCGGTGCTGACCATTGCAAGATCCCGGTGGACCTGAGCTCGACGCGACACCGGCTTTTGAAAGGCATTACCAGCAATGTCGGCGAAAGCTGCATCGTGTTCAAGGGTAGCGTGTATCGCGGCTTCCAGCTGCTGCTTGATGCGAACCTGTTGCCGCTGGTACTACCGTTTCCGATCAATACCGACGAGAACGTCGTCGGTTTGGCCGTCTGCGATTTCAGATTCGCCTCGCTCCCGATTGACGTGTTGTCGAAGGTCAACGACCTCGTACGCACGTCGGTGGAGAACCACCTCAAGCTGAGCATCGAGGAATTCGAGATGGAGAACCAGGAATTCGAGAAGCTCTTCGGAGGCTACCTCAAGGAGCACGAGTGAAGGCGCCGCGAGAGTGCCGTCCGGGAGCTGTGTCCGGCGGCTTCGGTCGCTCCGGGCCAGTCGACTTCTAGGGTCGTTTCGATGAGTTGGTGAAGTCCGCTCTCCGGGGTGCTCGACGTCATCGTCGCGGCAATCCGGTTCATGCCCGTCAACGTACCATTGCCCCTGACATCATTCACCGCCTGCTCAATCGCGCTGCGACGTGATTCCCACCTGCTTCAGAAACTTTCGGATCTGTCCGGTAAGGTGCCGTCATCCATAGTGGTGTTCTTCCTGTGTGGGCTGGAACGGCACCGGCCGTGGGCGGATCTTTAGGATGCGGCCCCGTGGCCGCCGCGCAATCAAACAGGCGCGGGCATAACAGGTCAACTCGAGGAGGTGTCGGTGATTGGTCGGGGTAACACGATTCGAACGTGCGACCTTCTGCTCCCGAAGCAGACGCTCTACCAGGCTGAGCTATACCCCGGCGACATCAGGAACTGCGATTGACTGAAAATTCGGCCAGCGCCCGCAAGGCATCGAGAAAGGGC
>CAYVOU010000076.1:0-7117 GCA_964453295.1 uncultured Gammaproteobacteria bacterium | reverse complement strand
GCCGAAGCGGATGCCGCCGAACATCTTGAATTCGGCGCGCCGCTCCAGCAGAAGCCGCACGATCTTGAGGAAGTTCTTGTCCCAGCGCACGGTGATGCCGTATTCGGCGACGCCGCCGAAGCCCAGCATGATTCGTTTGTCGAGATCTTCGTAGAGTTCCTTGAAATCGTGAATCGGCCGCGGCAGATGATTGGCGTCGCCGGTCAGTTCCTGCGGCAGCGGCTCGATCTTGAGGCCGTCGATACCGACCACCGCGAAGCCTTCGTTCAGCAGGTAGTGCGCCAGGGTATAGCCGGCCGGGCCCTGGCCGGCGATCAGCACGTTCTTGCCGTTGTACGGCAGCATGTGCGGGCGTCTGACATTAAGCGGATTCCAGCGAGTGAGCAGGGCGTAGATCTCGTAGCCCCACGGCATGGCGAGCACGTCGGTCAGGGCGTTGGTCTCGATTTGCGGAATATTGACGGGCTCGGTCTTCTGGTAGATGCAGCCCTTCATGCAGTCATTGCAGATCCGATGGCCGGTGCCCGGGCACATCGGGTTGTCGACCACGATCAGCGCCAGCGCGCCGATGTTGTCGCCCTGGCGCTTCAGCAGGTGCATCTCGGAGATCTTTTCTTCCAGCGGGCAGCCGGTGACGTTGATCCCCAGAGGATTGATCTTGTAGGTGCCGTCCTTGCGGTTGCGCATGCCCTTCGAGCACGAGTCGGTGTCGCGGTCGTGGCAGTAGATGCAATGGTCGACTTCGTACAGCACTTCGCGTTCGCTGGCGCGAGGATCGGTCAACTTGAAGCCGTCGCGGCGCCGACGATGATGTTGAGGCCCCATCAGGGCGACGAATCCGCCCTTTTCCGCGCTTTCAGTCGGCACCAGATGCTCGAAGTCGGTCTTCGCGGGCGTCTTGAACGTCATCCAGCCGTGGACCTTGGCTTTGAGCGCCTCGTCGTGCATGGCGGCGAAGCACCATTGCTGCAGGACATCAAGCAGGCCGTTCACGAATGCGCCGGGCTCAGCCGTAGCGAGAACGTCGGTAAACGCCGCCGCCGCTGCCGCATCCGCAGACAGGGCCAGTCGCAGCCGGGCCACTTCGGTGTCGGCTTCGGGATAGTCGCCTGCCTTGCCTTTGGCAATCAGGCCGTAGTGATTGACCAGCCGCCACAATGCGGCACCGGCGCGACCCAGGCCGAGCTCGTGGTCCTCTTCACGTGCCGCCTCCGGGTAAGCCGCGTTCATCAGCAGTCCCAGGCGCGTCTCGATGTCCTTTACGTCCAATGTCGCCGCATCGACGCCTTTGAACTTCGCCGCGAGCTTGGCAACCACTTCGGCACGGAACACGAAGATCATGTTCATTTCGTCGCGGGTCCTGGCCATGACCTGTTCGCGCTGCTTTTCAACCTTGAACAGCCGTGCCAGGAAGCTCCCGACGTACGGCGCCATGCGCACCAGCACGTCGGAGACCGCCTCCGGGCTCATGCCTTCGCCGCCGCAGGCGCGATATTGTTCGAACGCCTTGAACGTGTCGCCGTCGTGCGTGCGCACGCTGTCGTCGAAGACTTTCAGGAGCTCCGCCAGGCGGGCGGGTTCGTAAAGGTCGCCGTAGCTGAAGCCGGGGATGCCGAGTACGAGTTGGGCAACGGCTTTGTCCGCCGTGGCCGAGGAGTGTGGTGCGTCATTCATTGGGATCTGGACCTAATCTTGCGGCAATGCAGCATTCAAAAGATTGCGAATGGTATAGGCTGTGGCGCCGAATCGCAATGACCGATGTCAACGCCGGCTGTCGCAATCTCTTGATGTGCAAGCCTTGTTTAGCAACACCTGCGGCCGGCGGCGTCTCAGGCGCCGTGGCATTTCTTGAATTTCTTGCCGCTACCGCAATGGCAGGGGTCGTTCCGGCCGAGCTTTCGTGTCGGGTTGCGCGCCGGCACCTGAACGTGGTCATCGTGACCGTGGCGGCATTCCGGGCTGTGGACATGGATACCAGGTTCCGGCCTGTCTTCACCTGCCATGCTGTTCTCCGTCATTTTTGATAGTCGGACATTTTACTGCGATCCGCGCTCTCAGGGACAAGATTCATCCAAGTGAGCAACCGGGTGCGGCGTAACGCCGCAAAGGGTCGCAAGTTATACGTCCCGATAAGCCCTTTCGGAAATAATACCTGCAATACAGTTGCGTTGAGATCGACCGGCATTCCATGACGGGAAACGCGGAATTTACGGGAAACGTCGGTCATACTTTTAAACTCGTTTGATTCTGCGTCCGGAGGTCTTGTCAGATGACGGGACTCACATACTCAATGGCGATCCTCAGAAGCGCGGTGGTTGCGACTTCACCGGCGGTCCTCGGACTGATAGTGGCTGCCTGTGCAACCGTCAAGGAGTCAGTGCCGGCAGACGGGGCGCTGCCCGGGTCCGGCAACAACTTTCGCCAGCGTGTGGAGGAAGTGTTCCGGTACCAGAACCAGGTCGCCAGCGATCTCATCACCTACTTTGACTTGTCCGACGACCCCGCGCTGCAGCCCAGCGACGAGCTGCTGGCGGCGGAGGATCGGATGCAGGAAAGCTGCCGCTATCTGAACAGGGTCGTTGCCATGTCGATCGACGGCAAGGAGCCGGGCATGGGGCTGAAAATCAATCTCATGAAAACGCTCGATTCCTGCGACGTGGCCGCCCACAAAGTCGCGGGTCTGTTTTATGGCGCCGGCCCCAAACCGAGGTGACGAAAGTCACCCCCGTGCCTTAACGCGCAGTCTCGCACCGTACCCCTATTCCAACTCTGCATTCGTCGTCCGCACCGGCTCGCGAGGTCGGGTCCATGTCGGCGCCGCGATTCACGCGTCCGGCTAGAGCCGGAAACAATCCAGGTCGTCGGTAAATACGGCCGGGCCGTGGTATCGCAGGGCAATGTTGCGCAGGGTCTCGCTTTCCCGGCCCGGGGTTCGCAACATGCGGTGAGAAAGCACGAGTCGTTTAACACCGGCGTCAGCCGCGATGCGCCCGATGACGGACGGCGGCATGTGCAGGCGGCGCGGGATGCCGGTGGCGCCTTCCGGCACCGCGTTGTGGGCGACGAAGAGATCGGCGCCCCTGGCCAGCGCCGGAACGGCGGCGTGCACGACCGCCGTCGCGGTGATGGCTATGCCGTTGCCTCGGAACGCGACGAACCGGTTGGCGGTGCCGGGATCGATATCGCGCGGGACTATCGTATAGGCGGCGTGGTCTGGCACCAGGAAGCCGCCGAGATAACGATAGGCGCCCTGCGCCGGGTCGAATAATGCCCGCAGGAATGCCGTCGTTGCGGGGAAAAAGCGGTTGCCGGTCGGGCCGAGCACGGGCAGGGGGCGTTCGCGATCACCGAAGAACGAGGATTTCACCAGGGCGGCGAAGTCGGCCGTGTGGTCGACGTGCAGATGCGTGAACAGCACGATGTCCAGATCCGGGATGCGGGCGCCGCTCTGGCCGAAGCGCAGGGGGCTGCCGCCGCCTGCACCTACCAGCACACGAGCCTTGCCGTCCCGCCAGATGAGATAGCTGCTCGAGGCGCGGCCGGTCTGTATCTCCGGTCCGCCGGATCCCAGCACCTGCGGCGCGATGCCATGGCCCGCGGAGACATCGGCTTGCGCCGCGCTGACGGACGACGCGACGAGAGCCGCAATCGCCAGCGCGAGCCTGACTGCACCGTGCCATCGCTGCCGCGCGCGGCCTTGGCGTTCGGCACTTGGGGCCGGAGGCGAACTGCAGCGTGCCTGCGGATCCTACCGTCGCAAAACCATGCACTTCTCCGTTCGTTCTTCCACGATGGTAGCAGTCCCCCTTATGGACTGTCGGCCGGTCGGTGCGTCGCGCCTTGACCCAGTCAGTGAACGGGTGGGCGGTTCGCGGTGTTTCAGTTCCCGCTCACCGATTGCCGCAGATGGGCCGGCACCAGCCGGCGTTCGGCGAATTCAAAAACCAGTTCAGTGGCAATCGCCAGCAATGCCGCCGGTATGGCGCCTTCCAGGATGAGCCGCGGATCGTTGAGCGCGAGGCCGGTGACGATCGGCACGCCAAGCCCACCGGCACCGACGAAAGCCGCCAGCGTGGCCGTACCAATGCTGATGACCGCCGCCGTCCGGATGCCCGCCATGATGCCTGGCAGCGACAGCGGCAGGTAGATCAGGCGCAGCTGTTCGCGCGGCGACAGGCCGATCGCCATGGCGACGCGCTTGAGCAACGGGTCTATCGTCGCCAGGGCGGTGATCGCGTTGCGCAGGATCGGCAGGACCGAGTAGAGGAACAGGGCCACGATGGCGGGCCGCTGGCCGATGCCGAACAGCGGGATCATCAATGCCAGCAGGGCGATTGACGGGATCGTCTGCATCAGCCCGGCGACGTAGACCACGGCACGCGACAGCCCGCGCCGATCGTAGACCAGCACCGCCAGGCCTATCCCGGTGACCATGGCCAGGCCTAGCGCGATGCCCGTGAGCTTGAGATGAGTGGCGGTGCGCGTCAGCAACCGCCGCCAGAAAAGCCGACCGTGGCCGCCGTCTGACTTCACGCCGTGCGCCGACAAGAAGCGCGAGGCTGCCTGCGCGAAAGTGGCCTTGCGCGAAAGCACGGATGCGTTGAGCGCACGCATCGCCTGGTCATTCAACGTCCCGCCCAGCTTTTGCAGTGCCGCGATGGCGCGCGGCGGCAGGTCGCGGCGTACCAGCGGCGCGGCGAGGTATTCCGGAAAGAAGTGCCTGTTGTCGCGCAGGATGGTCAGGCCGCTGTGCGAAAGCTCACCATCGGTGGTGTAGACGTCGGTGACGTCCACGGCGCCGCTTTTCAGCGCCTGGTAGGCGAGGCCGTGGTCGATCCCCTCCGGCGTTCGGTCGAAGCCGTAAGTCGCCATCAGTCCGGGCCAGCCGTCATCCCGTCGCAGGAATTCGTGACTGACGGCAATCCTGAGCTCGCGGTGGCCGACGAGATCGGAGATCGTCGCGATGCCTTTCGATGCCGCCAGTTCGCGCTTCATGGCCAGCGCATAGGTGTTGTTGAAGCCGAAAGGGCGTAGTAGAAGCAGATCGCGTTTCTCAAGCTGCCGATTCAGGTCGTCGACACCGGGTTGCGAATCGAGATGCAGTATCACCCGCGAAATCGTGCCCGTGTATTCCACGTAGACATCGATCTGCTTGTTGACCAGCGCCTGGTAGCAGATGAGGGTGCCGCCCAGCCCGAAACGCCGCTCGACGGTGAAGCCGGCGTGCTCCAGGGTTTGCGCGACGATTTCGCCGAGTATGTAGGACTCATTGAAATTCTTGCTGCCGACCACCAGCGTCCTGGCTGCGACAGGCAGAGACAGGGCGCACAGCCATAGCATCGTTGCGAGGACGCGGATCATGATACGCCCTCGAACAGTCTCGCCACCTGCGGATCACCCGGCGATTTCATCACCTCCGCGGTCGCTCCCTGCCGAATTATCCGGCCCGCATGCACGATGACCAGGTAGGAGGCAAGCTTGACCGCTTCTCCCATGTCGTGGGTCACCATCACGGCCGAGGTCTGTTCGGCCTGTTGCATCGCCGCGAACTCCCGGTGAATGTCCGCCCTCGTCAGCGGATCGACGGCGGAAAAAGGTTCGTCCAGCAACAGCAGTTCCGGGTGCATCATGAAGGCACGGCACAGGCCCACGCGCTGCTGCTGGCCGCCCGACAGTTCGTGCGGGTGGCGTTCCTTCACGGACATGGGCAGTCCGACCATCTGCAGCAACTGTTCAAAGCGTGCGTGCAGCTTGTCCGCGGTCCAGCCCTCAAGGCGCGCCACGAGCGTCGTGTTGTCGAATACGCTCAGGTGTGGAAACAGGCCGGCGCCCTGGACGGCGTAGCCTATCCTGCGGCGGAAGCGGTATGTTCCGGCGGCGGGAATGGGCGCGTCGAATACGCGCACCTGGCCGGCATCCGGATGATAGACGCCGTTGATGAGTTGCAGCAGCGTTGACTTGCCGCTGCCGGATTCGCCCACGACGGCACTAACCTCGCCCGCGGGCAACTCGAGATCGACGTCGCGCAAGACCCAGTGTCCGTCAAACTGCTTGCCGGTCGCTGTGAATGTGACGATGGCACTCATGGCTTGATTGTGTTCCGACGGTTGGCTGCGGCGCAGCGCCAGTGACCTTGAAGCTGAAACAGCCTGCGGCGAACGGAGATGAACGACACCCCAAGTATGCGTTACCTGCGTGCCGCGTGTCACGCCCATCCAAGGTGACACCTCGGCGCTTGCCCCACGCCGATCCGCAGCGAGTCAGCGCGGTCTTACCGGTGCGGGGTTTGGGGCGTTGCGGATTTCAGGCGGCGATGTCCAGGCAGGCAACGTGCAGCTTGTCGTTCACAAGCATCGCCATGGACAGGGTCAGGCACATCTGCGCATCGGGCAGGGACAGGTAGGGACCTGTGGTCTGGATCTCGTCCGGATGGGTAATGGCCCGACGGAAATAGGTCCTGTGATACCAGCTCGCACCGCGCGCTTCGGAAAGCGGCCACAAACGGGGGTCGCCGTGCCGGCTACCGTCCGCGTACAAATTGCGTGAAGTCTGATTGCCGTGCTCGTTGATCACGTAAAAGCGTAGCGTGCCCTCGAGATTGAACAGCGCTTCCGCCGCGACTTCGACCGCGCTGCCGTTGCGGATTTGCTCCGACGCACTTTCGAACGCCTTCGTATAGGCGGAAAGCTTGTCCTGGCGCTGGTGCGACTCGGCGATACACTTGGTCTTGAAGGCGTCCTGGATGCGCCTGATATCCTCGAGATTGACCTTCTCCGGCCGGTTGATCGGAAACGGCCGCGCAAAGAGGTAGCCCTGGGCTAGGTCGACGCCGGCGTCCAGGGCGATCATGGCCTCGTCCTCGGTTTCGATGCCTTCCGCCAGGACGATGCAGCCTGCCTCGTGCAGCAACCCGACGAGGTTGGGCAGGCTGCGTCGGATGATCGGCCTGGTCACGGCATCGGCGAGCGTCTTGCGGTCTAGCTTCACGATGTCGGGCTGGATGCGCCAGATCCGTTCGAAGTTGGAATGACCCGCGCCAAAATCGTCGACCGCCACCAGGCAGCCCAGCTCGCGGTAGTGGCGGACAGTCCGATCCAGATGCTGCTCGCTGGGGATG
>CAYVOU010000075.1:0-7119 GCA_964453295.1 uncultured Gammaproteobacteria bacterium | reverse complement strand
CCCGGCCCCCCGGTCGTGCCGTCCGTGTCGCGGGGCTGGCTGGTGCAGGATTATCTGCTCGGCAAATCCGCGCCCGCGGACTACCTGCAGCGGGTGGCGCAACGGGCAGACCACTACAACGGCTTCAGCCTGCTCGTAGGGGATCGCGACGAGTTGGCTTATTTTTCCAACCGTAGCGGCGGGCCGCAGCGCCTGGAGGCGGGTCTGTACGGGCTTAGCAATCATCTGCTCGACTCGCCCTGGCCCAAGGTTCGGCGCGGCAAGGCGGCCCTGGACCGGGTGGTTGCCACGCCGGATCCGCAAGAAGATGCGCTCCTGGCCCTGCTGGCGGATACCACCATCGCGCCGGACGAGCAGCTGCCCGACACCGGCGTCGGCCTGGAAAAAGAACGCTGGCTGTCCCCCGTCTTCGTACGCAATCCGGTTCATGGCACACGATGCTCGACCGCGGTACTGGTCCACGCGTCGGGTCAATGCCGCTTTGTCGAACAAAGCTACGATGCAGAAGGGAAAATATCGGCAATTCAACGGCTTGACATTGAAGCGTGCGTCGCATGACTGCCCCCTGGTGCCATCCGCGCCAGCTACGCCAAAACAGAATCATTAGTAATCAATAAGTTATCGAAATAACGGCGATGACATTCGGATGCAATTGACATATTACTGTCATATTACAGGCCTAAACTCGCCTCCGGACTGTATTGCGGGTCGTTGAATCAAGTCATTGAAAATGGAGGCGTAAGAAAACATGTTATCCACCCCGATCAAGTTTTTGCTGGCTGGTGTCGCGAGCTTCGGCCTGATGGCCGTTGGTGCCGCCAACGCGGCATCGGTCGACGCGATTTCCGGTGCCGGCGCCACCTTCCCTTATCCGGTCTACGCCAAGTGGGCGAGCGCCTATGCAAAAGAGACCGGCGTGAAGATGAATTACCAGTCGATCGGGTCAGGCGGCGGCATCCAGCAGATTGAGCACAACACCGTCGACTTTGGCGCCTCCGACGCGCCGCTGAAAGTGGAAGAACTGGAAAAGAACGGACTGATCCAGTTTCCGACCGTGATGGGCGGCGTCGTGCCCGTCATCAACGTGCCCGGCATCAAGCCCGGCGAAATGAAGATTTCGCCCGCGGTCCTGGCCGACATTTACCTGGGCAAGATCAAGAAGTGGAACGACCCCGCCATCGCGGCCGTGAACCCCGGTCTCAAGCTGCCGGCACAGACCATCAGCGTGGTGCACCGCGCCGACGGCTCGGGTACGACGTGGATCTACACGAATTACCTGTCGAAAGTCAGCCCGGAATGGAAAAAAGAGGTCGGTAACGACAAGTCCGTGTCCTGGCCCGTGGGCGTCGGCGGCAAGGGCAACGAAGGCGTCGCCTCCTACGTGCGCCAGATCAAGGGATCCATCGGCTACGTCGAATATGCTTACGCCCTGCAGAACCATATGACGCACGTGAAACTGCAAAACCACGATGGTAATTTCGTCGACCCGACCAGCGAGAATTTCCAGGCCGCGGCAGCGAATGCTGACTGGGCGCACACGCCGGGCTTCTACATGGTCCTCACCGACCAGCCCGGCGAGAAGAGCTGGCCGATCACGGGCGCAACGTTTATCCTGTTCCACAAAACGCAGGACAAGCCCGACGTCGCCCACGCAGTGCTGCAATTTTTCTCCTGGGCTTATGCCAACGGCGACAAGATGGCCGCGGATCTGGATTACGTGCCCATGCCCGATACAGTGGTCAAGCTGGTCGAGGGCGTCTGGTCCAAAGAAATCAAGGATGGTGCCGGCAAGAGCATATGGTCCGGCGGAAACGCCAACTAAATTCGTCGCGCCGGGCAACGTGCCTAACGCGGCCATCGCTAATGTTGCAACGCAACCGGGACTACGTCCCGGTTGTCGTTCGATTGGACTGTGAAAAAAACTGAAGGAGCGCCTCGCGTGGAGAGTCGGGCAACGGCAGGCCTGATTGCGGCGGTACACAAGCGTGGGGCCTTGCTCGATCCCCTGTTTCGCGGCACCACCCGCCTGTTCGCCGTGGCGGTGTTGGCCGTTGTCGTCGGCATCATCATTGCGACGCTGATCGGCGGCGCGCAAAGCCTGCACAAATTTGGCCTGGCTTTCTTCCATATCCAGGAATGGAACCCTGTCACCCAGGTATTCGGAGCGGCCGCACCCATATACGGCACCCTGGTGACCTCGCTCATCGCCATGCTGATTGGCGTGCCGGTCAGCTTCGGGATCGCCCTGTTCATTACCGAGCTGTCTCCCCGCTGGATGAAGCGGCCGTTGAGCATGGCCATCGAACTGCTTGCCGCCATCCCCAGCATCATTTACGGCATGTGGGGCCTGTTCGTCTTTGCCCCGGCCTTCAGCGAATACGTCCAGCCCTGGCTGCTGGATCATGCCGCGACCTGGCCCGTGGTCGGCGTGATGTTCCAGGGACCGCCCATGGGTATCGGCATGTTCACGGCGGGCATGATCCTGTCCATCATGGTGATTCCCTTCATTTCGGCCGTCATGCGGGACGTGTTCGAGGCCGTACCCGGCGTGCTCAAAGAGTCAGCCTACGGATTGGGCTGCACCACCTGGGAGGTGGTCTGGAACGTCGTCCTCCCATATACCAAAATAGGCGTGGTTGGCGGTATCATGCTGGGCTTGGGGCGCGCCCTGGGCGAAACGATGGCGGTCACTTTCGTGATCGGCAACGCCCATGAGATAAGCGCCTCGCTGTTCATGCCGGCAACCACGATTTCGTCGACGCTGGCCAACGAATTCACGGAAGCCACGGCGCCGCTTTACATATCGTCCCTGAACGCGCTCGGACTGATCCTGTTCCTGATTACATTTGTCGTGCTGGCATGTGCCAAGTTGCTGCTTATTCGCGTAACGGCCAAAGAAGGGGCAGTCACCTGACACGATGAACATCTATTTCCGCCGCCGCTGCCTGAATGCCTTCAACCTGGGGATGTCCGTCTTCGCCACGGCCTTTGGTTTTTTCTGGCTGGTGTGGATCATGTGGACATTGCTGAGCCGTGGGCTGCCGTACCTGCACCTGTCAACCTTCGTGCAGAACACCCCCCCGCCCGGCGAGGCCGGCGGCCTGGCCAATGCACTGATCGGCACGCTGATGCTGACGGTGCTGGGCGTCGTGATTGGAGCACCCGCAGGCATACTCGCCGGCACCTACCTCGCGGAATTCGCCCGCGACTCGCGGCTGGCCGTGACCGAGCGTTTCGTCAACGACGTCCTGCTGAGCGCGCCCTCGATCATCGTCGGCGTCTTCGTCTACGCCCTCATCGTCAGGACGTCCGGTCATTTCTCCGGTTGGGCCGGCGCCACGGCCCTGGCGATCATCGTATTTCCGGTGGTCGTGCGCACCACCGAGAACATGCTGCGGCTGGTGCCGGATAACCTGCGCGAAGCCGCGGCAGCGCTCGGCGTGCCGCAATGGAAGGTTGTGCTGGCAATCGTCTATCGGGCCTCGATCGGCGGTATCATGACGGGCGTCATCCTAGCCATCGCACGCATCGCCGGCGAGACCGCGCCGCTGCTGTTTACGGCGCTGAACAATCAATTCTGGAGCACGAACATGAACGCTCCCATCGCCAACCTCCCCGTGGTGATATTCCAGTTCGCCATGAGTCCTTACGAGGACTGGCAGCACCTGGCCTGGGCTGGGGCGTTAATCATCACGGTCAGTATCCTGGGCCTGAACATCCTGGCCAGGACGATCATTAGTTCACGCTACTCAGAGAACTGATATGACCCAAAAGAATCTTTTCCGTCTGACGCCGCCGACACCACCCTTGACCAACGGGAATCTCAAATTGGATATGAAGAACGAGACGGCAGTTGGTGAAAGCGAGGCCGAGACGCCAGCGGGCGACGCAACGGCCGCCGGCAAGGCTTCGGAACCGAAGCTGATGGTGCGCAATCTCGACTTCTTCTACGGGCGCTATCAGGCACTGCATTCCATCACCCTGGACGTGCCGGAAAAGCGGGTCACGGCCTTCATCGGACCGTCGGGCTGTGGCAAGTCGACGTTGCTGCGGACCATGAATCGCATCTACGAGCTGTATCCGAAGCAACGCGCCACCGGCGAGGTCATCCTCGACGGCAAGAACGTACTCGACCCGCAGCAGGACAAGAACCTGCTGCGCGCCAAAGTCGGCATGGTGTTCCAGAAGCCGACGCCCTTCCCGATGTCGATCTACGACAACATCGCCTTCGGCGTGCGCCTTTATGAAAAGCTGTCGCGGCGGCAGATGGACGAACGCGTCGAATGGGCGCTGCGCAAGGCGGCGCTTTGGGACGAAGTCAAGGATACCTGGGACCAGAGCGGCAAGGCGCTGTCCGGCGGACAGCAGCAGAGGCTTTGCATCGCCCGCGCCATCGCGGTCAAACCCGAAGTGCTGTTGATGGACGAGCCGGCGTCGGCACTTGATCCCATCGCGACACTCAAGATCGAGGAACTGATCACCGAGCTGAAAAACGATTACACCATCGTGATCGTCACCCACAACATGCAGCAGGCGGCGCGCGCCTCCGATTATACGGCCTTCATGTACCTCGGCAAGCTGATCGAGTTCGCTGACACCCGCAAGATGTTCACCACGCCGTCCCGCCAGGAGACGGAAGACTACATAACAGGCCGCTACGGCTGAGCCGACCTCCGGGGCCACGGCGCGGGACCGTGCCGGCACCAGCACGAAAGAAGGCCACTGCGGCGAGGCCGGGTACCTGACCCGGTTCACAAATTGCGGGGCCCGCCCTGCGACACCGATCCGCGCTGCGCAAGAATAGGCCCCACCTGCGAAGCCAGACTCCCGTCATGACCCATCCGACACGGCCCTTTCAGCGCATATACCCCATCGCAGTCGTTGCCGCGATGGCGGCTGCATGCTGGCCCGCCGTGTCGCGGGCGACACAAAGTTGCGACGATCCCAGGTCCCGCCCGGTCTATTGCGGCACCTTCAGCGTCTTGTTCGAAAACGACCTGTTCCTCGGCCAGGATCGGCACTACACCAACGGCATCAAGCTGAGCTGGACCTCGCGCGACCTGCGCGAATACGGTGAATGGAAGCATACGCCAGACTGGGCGCGCGGCCTGTTCGCCGCCCTGGATCGCTTCCAGGGCGATCGCGAAAAGAACCTGGAGCTTTTTGCCGGACAGAAACTGTTCACGCCGCAGGATATCAAGCGTACCGATCTGATCGCCAACGACCGACCCTATGCCGCCTGGATCTTTTTCGGTCCCGCCTTCCACAGCAAGAACGCCTACACGCTGGACTCGGTAGAGGTTGAACTCGGCTGGGTGGGCCCGCTGGCCATGGGTGAGGAAACACAGAACTTCGTGCACCGGCTGCGCGGCATCCCGACCGCGAAGGGCTGGAGCCACCAGCTCAACGATGAACCGGCCTTCAACCTCATCTATCAGCACAAGCATCGGAACTGGGAAGGCGAGATCACCGGCACGCATTTCGGCGCCGACCTCATCAGCCATTACGGCGGCTCGCTCGGCAACGTCTACACCTTCGCCAACGCCGGCGCCGAAGTGCGCATAGGCTGGAATATTCCGGCGGACTTCGGCACCTCGCTGATCCGCCCGGGCGGCGACGTCGGCGCCCCGGTCAATACCCGCGACCCGCGTCTCGCCGCCAAGAATGCCTTCGGGATACACGCCTTCGCCGCCGTCACCGGGCGCGCCGTGCTGCGCGACATCTTTCTCGACGGCAACAGCTTCTCCAGTTCGCACAGCGTCGACAAGAACGTCTGGGTCGGTAGCCTGGTGGCGGGCGTTGCGATGTCCTGGCAGGGCGTCAAG
Organism: uncultured Gammaproteobacteria bacterium; assembly: GCA_964453295.1. Lineage (GTDB taxonomy): Bacteria > Pseudomonadota > Gammaproteobacteria > JAJPIJ01 > JAJPIJ01 > CAYVOU01. The sequence goes on along the minus strand of CAYVOU010000075.1, from coordinate 1,294 downwards.
CTGACCTACTCTGAAATCTTCAGCACCAAGGAATTCAAGCAGCAGAAAGGCACCGATGCCTACGGCTCGATCAACCTGTCCTGGAATTTTTAAACGCCCGCCAGCGTCCCGATCGCCGCGTCAGGTCACCACGCGATAGCAGGGCTGGTATTCGCGCCCCGGCAGCCGCATCCTGCCCTGCGCCACGTACGAGGCCAGCAGCGCGTCCACGCGCTTCATGATGGCCGGGTCCCCATGGATCTCGAAGGGGCCCTGCTGCTCCACCCGCCGCATGCCCTCATCCTTGACGTTGCCCGCCACGATGCCTGAGAAGGCGCGCCGCAACTGGCCGGCCAGCCGGTGCAGCGGCTGGTCACGATGCAATTGCAGGTTCGCCATATCCTCGTGGGTGGCCGCGAACGGCTGCTGCAGGTCGTGATCGATGCGCAGGCGCCAGTTGAAATAATACGCATCGTCGTAGCGATCGCGGTAATCCAGGACTTCCGCGATCTGCTCACTGATGCGGCGCGCCACCATGCCCGGATCGTCGACGATCACTTCCAGCACCCGAAGCGCCTCCTCGCCCAGGACCGCCTCGATGAAACCCTTAAGTTCGTCAAAATAAGCGGCGCTGGCCGCGGGGCCCGTCAGGATGACCGGCAGGGGCATGCCCTGGTTGTCCGGATGCAACACGACTGCTAGCAGGTACAGCACTTCCTCGGCGGTCCCCACCCCGCCCGGAAACACGATCACGGCATGGCCCAGCCGGACGAAAGCCTCCAAGCGCTTCTCGATATCCGGCATGATGACCAGCTCGTTGACGATGGGATTCGGCGATTCGGCGGCAATGATGCCGGGCTCGGAAATGCCGATGTAGCGTCCCTCGCGGATGCGCTGCTTGGCATGGCCGATGGTGGCACCCTTCATCGGACCTTTCATGGCGCCGGGCCCGCAGCCGGTGCAGACGTTCAGGCCGCGCAAACCCACCTGATAGCCCACTTCCTTGGAATAATCGTATTCCTCGCGGCTGATCGAATGCCCGCCCCAGCAGACCACCATCTGCGACGCCTTGCCGGGGCGCAGCGCCCTGGCGTTTCGCAATATGCTGAATACGGCATCGGTCAGACCGGCGGGACTGTCGAGATCGAAACGGTCGCCCAGCATGATCTCATTGTCGATATACAGGATGTCACGCAGCACGGCGAAGAGGTGCTCGCGTATGCCCCGGATCATCTTGCCGTCGACAAAAGCGCGCCCCGGGGCGTTGTGGATCTCGATGCGCACGCCGTTTTCCGTTTGCACCAGCTTCACGTCG
>CAYVOU010000074.1:0-7132 GCA_964453295.1 uncultured Gammaproteobacteria bacterium | reverse complement strand
GCGCTGGCCTGCCTGCTGGCCCGCGGCCACTTGCTGATCGAGGATCTTCCCGGGGTCGGCAAAACCACCCTGGCGCACGTGCTGGCGCGCACCCTGGGCCTGTCCTTTCAGCGCATCCAGTTCACCAGCGACCTGCTGCCGGCGGATATCATCGGCGGCTCGGTCTATGAAAAAGAAACCAGCCGCTTCACCTTTCATCCCGGCCCGATCTTCTCGCAGCTGATCCTGGCCGACGAAGTCAACCGCGCCACGCCGCGCACGCAGAGCGCCCTGCTCGAAGCCATGGAGGAAAACCAGGTGACGGTCGAGGGCAAGACCTACGCCCTGCCGCGACCATTCTTCGTCGTCGCCACCCAGAATCCCTCGCACCAGATCGGCACCTTCCCCCTGCCGGAATCGCAGTTGGACCGCTTCCTCATGCGCATCGAGCTGGGCTATCCCGACAGCGAGGCGGAACGGGTGCTGCTAAAGGGCCGCGACCGTCGCGAGCTGCTGGAAAACCTCGACGCGGTGATAGCGCCCAAAACGCTGGTGGACCTGCAGCAGCGCGCCGGCGAGGTGCACGTTGCCGACCCGCTGATCGACTACCTGCAGGACCTGCTCGAATTCACCCGCCGGTCGCCGGCTTTCGTCACAGGCCTGTCGCCGCGCGCCGGACTGGCGCTGCGTCGCGCCGCCCAGGCCTGGGCCATCGTGGCCGGCCGCGATCATGTCGTCCCGGAAGACGTCCAGGCAGTGCTGCCCGGCGTCGTCGGCCACCGCCTGCGCAGCAGCGAACGCGCGGTCGAAACCACGCCGGCGGAGATCACCGCCAGGCTGATGCGCGACGTGCCCATTCCCTAGGGCTTGGGTTTTTGCATGGCCGGCGCAACGGTCCCGACCTCCCCGGCGTCCTGGTCCACGGCGCGGCAGCCGCTGGATCACCGCCGCGTCTATATCTTTCCCAGCCGCGCCGGCCGCGGCTTCATGTTGATGTTGGGCGTCATGCTGCTGGGATCCATCAACTACGAAAGCAGCCTCGGCTACCTGCTGACCTTTCTTCTCGGCGGTATTTTCCTGGTCACCATCCTGCACACCTACCGCAATCTTGCCGGCCTGTGCTTCAGCGGCGGCCGGGCCGAGCCGGTATTCGCCGGTGACGACGCGGTGTTCCAGATCAGCCTGGACAACCGTCACCAGCGCGACCGCCATGCGCTGGTCATCAAGCCGGCGCCGACGGAACGACCCTGGGGCTGGGCCAGCAACGTCGACCCCGACGCGACACTGGACCTGCCCGCCGGACGCATGGGCGGCGCCCGCGTCCGACGCCACGCCCGCGAACGCGGCTGGCTGCCGTTGAGCCGGCTCGAGGTGCAGACGGTTTTCCCGCTGGGCCTTTTCACCGCCTGGTCGTATTGGGATACCGGCCTGCGCTGTTTGGTCTATCCCCGCCCGGTCGGCGTGCTGCCGCTGCCGGTGCCGGCCTCTGAGGTGCTGGCCCAGGACAGCGGCCGGCTGGCCGGTACCGACGACTTCGCCGGTTTCCGGGATTACCGGCCCGGCGATTCGCCCCGCCATATCGCCTGGAAGGCGCTGGCGCGCGAACAGGGCCTGCACGTGAAGCGCTTCGCCGGCGGCGGTGCCGGCGAGCTCATGCTGGACGCGGAGCAGGTCGCCCACCTGACCACCCTGGAAGCGCGCCTGTCACAGTTGTGCAAGTGGGTGCTGGAGGCGGATCGGCACGACCTCGCCTATGGCCTGCGCCTGCCGGGCGTCGACATCGAAAGCGGTTGCGGCAACGTGCACCGCGATCGCTGCCTGACCGCGTTGGCGCTCTACGGAAAGGCGCCGTGACCGAGGTCGCGGACACCATCCGGCAACAGCGTCGCGCCATGGTCTGGCTGCTGGCGGCGCTGGTACTGGCGGTGTCGCCGCATTTCAGCCGGCAGCCGAAATGGGTCAGCGTCTGTTTCCTGATGCTGGCGGGCTGGAAGCTGATGGGCGTGCTGCGGCACTGGCCGTTGCCCGGTCCGCGCTACCGGCTGCTCAACCTGCTGAAGCAGGCGCTGGCGATCTCGCTGTTCGCCGGCATCTACAGCCTCTACGGCGGCAGCCTCGGCCGCGAAACCGGCGTGTCGATGTTGATCGTGCTGCTCGGGCTCAAGATGATCGAAATGAGGCGCGATCGCGAATTCTTTCTTGCCTGCTTCCTCGGCTACTTCCTCATCATCACCGATTTCTTTTATTCGCAGACCATCGGCACGGCCGGCTTCATGCTGCTCGCGGTGCTGATGCTGACCACCAGCCTGGTGACATTCATCGATCGCGGCGGCTCGATGGCGGTCCTGCCACGCCTGCGCATCGCCGCGACGTTGGTGGCGCAGGCTTTGCCGCTGATGTTGATCGCCTTTCTGCTGTTTCCTCGCGTCTCCGGGCCGCTGTGGGGCATGCCCAAGGACGCCTATGCCGGCCTGTCCGGCTTGAGCGACGTGATGGCGCCCGGCACGATCAGCCAGCTCAGCCTGTCCGACGATCCCGCCTTCCGGGTCGAATTCAAAGGCGACATTCCGCCGCAGAAGGAGCTTTACTGGCGCGGCCCGGTACTGAGTCATACGGATGGATTTCTTTGGACGCGCGGCAGCACCGGCAATCTGCCGCCGCCGCAAATCAAGCCGGTCGGCAAGGGCTACGAATACACAGTGACGCTGGAGCCGCACAATCACCGCTGGCTTTACCTGCTGGACCTGCCGACGACCATCCCCGCGGACGCCACCGAGACACGCGACCTGAGGGTTGTTCTCGACAAACCGCTGACCCAGCGTTATCGCTATTCGGCGGTGTCCTACCCCGTGGCGCACATCAACCAGTACGACAAGCGCGAACTCGACGAAGACCTGCAGCTGCCGCCAAACGCGCACCCCCGCACCGTCGCGCTGGCGCGCGAGTGGCGCCGCCATTACAAGAACGATTTGGATCTGGCGAACCACGCCCTCGACTACTTCCGGCACCAAAATTTCTATTACACGCTGACGCCTCCGCTGCCGAACGGCGATTCGGTCGACGCCTTCATGTTCGATACGCACCGTGGTTTCTGCGAACACTACGCCGCCGCCTTCACGGTGCTGATGCGCGCCGCCGGGATCCCGGCTCGCGTGGTCACCGGGTACCAGGGCGGCGAATACAATTCCGTGGGCGGTTACCTGCTGGTGCGTCAGCGCGACGCCCATGCCTGGTCCGAGATCTGGCTGAACGACCGCGGCTGGATGCGAGTCGATCCGACGGCGGCGGTGGCGCCGAACCGGATCGAACGCGGCATCGACCAGGTCCTGCCACAGCCCACCGCCGGCATCGCGCGGGTGCTGGAACAAAACCTGGCGGTGCAGGAGACCTGGAAGCGACTGCGCGAGGCGATCGACGCGATCAACAACCGCTGGAACCAGTGGGTATTGGGCTACAACAACCACCGGCAGGTGGATCTCATGGCACGCTTCGGCCTGGACGCCGACTGGAACAAGCTCGCCTTCTGGCTGCTCGGCATGGCCGGGCTGGTGTTTGCGCTGATAGGCGCGGGCATGGTCTACGAAGGCCGGCGCCACGGCGATCCGGTGCAGCGCGCCTACGAGCGGTTCTGCCGCAAGCTGGCCGCGGCCGGCGTATCGCCCCGGCGCGGTTACGAAGGGCCTTTTGACTTCGCGCGGCGGGCGGCCCGCAACAAGCCGCGCCTGGCCTCCGACATCGAACGCATCACCGGCCTGTACGTGTCCCTGCGCTACGGCCCCACCCGCCCGCACAACGCAGGACAGACGATGACACAGGCGGTCAATGCGTTTCGCGTCGCATCGAATCGACGGAGAGGACGTTGACGCAGTTCGCCGTGCGCCGTCGGCTCAGGCGGCGCCGGGCTGCATGGAGCGGATGCGGTTCATCACCAAAGCGGCCGCCGCGGTGCGGGTTTCCACGCCCAGCTTCTCGAAGACATGCTCGAGATGCTTCTTCACCGTGCCCGGACTGGTGCCGAGGATGTCGCCGACGTCGCGGTTCGTCTTGCCCTTGATCACCCAGTAAAGCACTTCCGACTCGCGGGTGGTGAGATTGAACGACAGCATCAGGGCGTCGATCAGCGCCGAGTCGGACTCCTCCCGCAGCATGATCAACCACTCGCCCTCACCGGTCTGGTCGAAGGCGAGGAAGATGAGGCGTCGGGCGCCGCGCAGCACCACCAGCGGATGGCTGTCCTGTCCGGCCTGCCTCGCCCTGTCGGTGTCCGCGATCCAGTCGGTCAGCCTTTGCGGCACATGCTGATCGATGTCGCCGAAAAAGTCGTGCAGCAGTCGCCGCGCCAGTGGCGTCTGCCAGACCACCTTGCCGTCGTGCCGGGTCACCGCCATGGTCGCCTGGCCGTAGGCATCCAGGGCGCTGCGCGCCTGCTTCACCAGCCTCGAGTTCTGCATGTGGCTGGCGATACGCGCCAGGGCTTCATTGGGACGGATCGGTTTCGTCAGGTAGTCGATGCCGCCGGCGGCGAAGGCGGCCACCACGTGTTCCGATTCGGTCAATCCGGTCATGAAGATCACCGGGATGTGCTGGGTGGCGAAATCCGACTTGAGCCGGCGGCAAACCTCGAAACCATCCATGCCGGGCATCACCGCGTCGAGCAGGATGATGTCCGGCAGGCTCTGCCGGGCCCGGCTCAACGCACTCTCGCCGCCGGTGGCGACGAACACCGTGTAGCCGGATTCGTCCAACGCATCGTGCAGCATCGCCAGGTTCTCCGGCACATCGTCGACGATGAGCACATAGTCGGTGGTATCCCTATCCGGAGTGGACGGCTTCATCGATCCCTGCCTGCTGCAATATCACCGCCATGGCGTCCAGTTGGAAGCGCTGTGCCAGCTCGCGCATGACGCGCACGAATTCAGCATGGCGCGCATCGGCCCTTTCCATCTCCTCCAGCTTGCCGAGGATGCCGCGTACGTAACCCATGTTCACCAGCGCGCTCAATGCCTCGACCTGTGCCTGCGGCGGATAGACGAAGGGCCGGGCGGGGCCGGCGGATTCGTCCGGCGCCGCCTCGGCGGCATCAGCAACCCGCCAGGTCAGGTGTAGCCAGTTTCCCACCCGGTCCAGAAATTCGGCGACGCTCACCGGCTTGACGACAAAGTCCGCCGGCGTGATGCCGGCGTCGTTTTCGAGTCCCTGGTCGAAGGCATTCGCCGACACCACCGCGATATGCGCGTCGCTCAACCGATCGCGGCGTATGCGGCGTATCGTCTCCCAGCCGTCTATTCCCGGCATGGCGAGATCCATCAGGATCAAGTGTGGGCGGAATTCGGGGCACAGCTGCAGGCATTCGTCGCCCGAAGCCGCCTGGGCCAGCTCGAAGCCCAGAGGTTCCAGCACGTTGACCAGCAGCTCTCGGTCATTGCGTTCATTGTCCACCAGCAGGATCCGCTTGCGCTCACCGGCATAGCCCACCCGGCGCGCGTTCATCCGTTCGTCGGCCGGCCGCGGCGCATGCACATGCGGCAGGAACAACCGTATGTGGATCTGGCTGCCGCTGGCGGGCTCGCTCGTGACGTTGAGCTCGCCACCCATCAGGTCCGTCAGCATCTTGCTGATCGTGAGACCGAGCCCGGTACCGCCCGCCGCGCCGCTGGCGGCGCCGCGTTCGAATGGCTCGAAGATGCGCTCGACATCCTCGGCGGCGATACCCGGTCCGGAATCCTCGATCTCAAAGGCGGCCATTTCACGCGCGTAGCTGACGCGAAACACGACGCCTCCGCGCTCGGTGAATTTCACCGCGTTACCCAGGATGTTGATCAGGATCTGCCCGAGGCGCCGCTTGTCGGCGCGCACCACGACGGGGATCTCGCCTGTGGGCTCGTACCGGAAGTCGATGCCCTTGTTGCGCGCCTGCAGCTCGAACATGCGGGCGATCTGCTGCAGGAACTCCGGGAAGTGCAGCTCCGTCACGTCGAGGGCCAGCTTGCCGCTTTCGATGCGCGCCATGTCGAGCACGCCTTCAATCAAAGAAAGCAGGTGCTCGCCGCTGCGGCGGATGACCCGTATTGCCTGGCGCCGGTGCGGCGGCAGTGCAGCGTCGACGTCCAGGATCTGCGCGTAGCCGAGGATGCTGTTGAGCGGCGTGCGCAATTCGTGGCTGATGCCGGTGAGGTAGCGGGTCTTGGCCTCGTTGGCGCGCTCGGCCACCTGCTTCGCGGTCTGCAGCTTGACGTCGGTCTGACGGTGCGCATCGATTTCGCGCACCAGCAGATTGGTCTGGAGATTGGACTCCTCCTGCGCGACCCGCCGGCTCTGGCCCGTCAACACCAGCCACCAGGCGGCGATGCCACTGGCCAGCACGAGGCCGGCGAAAACCTCGAGAAAGGCGAGCCGCAGCTGCGGCAGCGTGGCGGTGGTGCCGGTGCCGATGGCAATCAGCTCGTGGTAGTAAACCAGGCCCAGCAGCGCGGCCAGGAAGACCAGCATCACCGACATGAGCAGCAGGTAGTGGCCGAGTCCCGCCTTCAGGTAGCGTGACAGCGCGCGCGGCAGCAGCCGCTGCAGCGTCGCGTCCCACTGGGCTCCGACGTGGGCGCTGGGTTTGCAGAGATCGTGGCAGCGCACATCCAGCGAGCAGCACAGCGAGCAGATGGGACCCCGGTAGGCCGGGCACATCGCCATGTCCTCCCCTTCGTACTCCTTCTCGCAGATGCTGCATTTGCGGGTCTTGTGGCAGTCCTCGCTGAAATCCGGTTTGCGCACCAGATAGTAGCGACCGCGGGTCCACCAGGCGATCAGCGGTGAAGTGACAAAGGCGACAATCATGGCGATGAAGGCGGAATACGCCTGCGCCTCATGGCCGAAGGCGCCGGCGAACGCCATGATCGAAAGTACCGAGGCGCAGATCATCGAACCGACCCCGACCGGGTTGATATCGTAAAGATAGGCGCGCTTGAATTCGATGCCCTTGGGGCTCAGGCCCAGCGGCTTGTTGATCATGAGGTCGGCGACCACCGCCACCACCCAGGAAATCGCCACGTTGGAATACAGGCCCAGCACCTGCTCCAACGCCTGGAACACGTTCATCTCCATCAGCAGGAAGGCGATCATCACGAGGTAGGGAAACACGGCGTGGAAGTTGTGGCCGACC
>CAYVOU010000073.1:1130-7163 GCA_964453295.1 uncultured Gammaproteobacteria bacterium | reverse complement strand
CATCTGTAGATGCTGGTGCGGCGCGATCGAATCACCGAACCAGGCGTCGTCGCTGACGTTGACCAGTAGTTCGGCTTTCGGCAGGGCCCTAGCCACTTCCTCTCCAAAGGCGTCCTCGTAGCAGATGGACACTCCAACCGGAATACCGGCCGCCGTTAGCGTCACGGGATCGTGGGTGCCGGCGCTGAAGTCGGACATGGGTATCTTCAGGAAATCCAGCATCGGGCGCAGCAAGGAATCGAACGGCAGGTACTCACCGAAGGGGACCAGATGACGCTTGTCATAGCGGCCCGGAGTCGCGCCTATGCTCATGACACTGTTGTAGTAGCGTCCGTGATCGTCCGTGGTTTCGTCGTAAGGCAATCCGACGAGCAAGTCGGTGTGGGTCGCCAGCGCGCGCTGCTTCAGCGCCGCCAGGAAGGGGCGCATCTGCGAGTAGAAAGCGGGGACGGCGGTTTCCGGCCAGACAATGATGCGGCTGTCCCAATGCCCGGCGCTGAGCTTTAGGTAATGCAATATCGTGGCGTCGCGGTGCGCCGGATCCCACTTCGTGCTCTGGGCGATCCCGCCCTGTAACAGCGCCACTTTGAACGGGGCGCCCGCCGGGCGTGTCCATTGATGCCCGGCGAGGAGGCCGCCGCCTGCCCAGACGACCACGAGGAAGGAAAGCGCGCGCCATGGCCGGCGCGGGGCAAGCAGCAGGGCACCGGCGCTCATGGCGGTCAGAAGGCTGAGGCCGTAGACGCCGGACAGGGGCGCAAACCCGCGTAGCGGGCTGTCGATCTGGCTGTATCCGAGGTCCAGCCAGGGAAAGCCGGTGAACAGCCATCCCCGCACCCATTCCACCAAGGTCCAGACGACCGGGCAGATCCACAGCACGTGGCGGTCGGCGCCTGTCGGCCGCAGGCGGGCCACCGCCCAGCCGGCGACCGCCGGGTACAGCGCGAGGAAGGCAACGAAAAGTACGGTCATGGAAACCGAAAAGGCGAGGACCGGCAGGCCGAACTGGTGGATGCTGATCTGCACCCAGTACACGCCGGCGCCGAACATGCCCAGACCGTACAACCAGCCACGCCAGAAACCGCGGCCGGGTGTCGCCTGCCACCACACGGCGTAAAGCACGGCCTGCGAGAGCACCGCCAGCGGAAACAGGCCATACGGCGCAAAGGCGAGCGGCAGCGACAACCCTGCCAACAGTGCCAGCAAGTCGCCGCGACGGCCGGTCAACAGAGAACTAGAGAAGGAAAACACGGGCGATTGCCGTCCGCTGAGCCATACGCCATTTTAGCAGCCGCGCCGCCGTTCGGGCGCACCGGGCCTCGGGACCGCCGCTGTAACGCGGGCGTGACGTGGCTAGGCGAGGTCGCTACTGGCTGGCGACGCGCCGCGACGGGGCTTCGGCCGGGCGCTGCTGCGCCTGGCGGAGCACGCGCAGAATATGGATGCGGCGACGGTCGGCCCGCTGCACCAGGAAACTGAAGCCGCGGTAGTTCAGCCGCTCGCCGCGCTTGGGCAGGTGGCCGAGTTCCTTCAGCACCAGCCCGCCGATGGTGTCGTAGTCGGTGTCGCTGAATTCGGCGCCAAAGTAAGCGTTGAAATCCGCGATCGGCATGCGTGCCTTCACCGAGTAGCGGTTGCCGCCGTGCGGTTTGACGAAATCCTCGTCGGCCACGTCATGCTCGTCGTCGATCTCTCCGACGATTTGTTCGATCACGTCTTCGATGCTGACCAGCCCGGCGACGCCGCCGTATTCGTCCACGACGATGGCAAGATGGTTGCGGCTGCTGCGAAACTCCCGCAACAGGATATTCAGCCTCTTGCTCTCCGGCACGAAGACGGCGGGGCGCAGCACATCCTTGATGTTGAAGCGCTGGCCGGGATCGCCGGCGAAATGAATCAGCAGATCCTTGGCGAGCAGGATCCCCAGCGCCTGACCCTTTTTGTCGATCACGGGAAAGCGGGAATGGCCGGAACGTATGACGGTAGGCAGGAACTCGCGCGGGTCGGCGCCGTCTTCCACCGCGACCATCTGCGAACGCGGGACCATGATGTCACGGACCTGCATCTCGGAGACCTGCAGCGCACCCTCAACCATGGCCAGCGTATCGGGATCGATCAGGTTGCCGCGCTCGGCATCGCGCAGCAGGTCGACGAGCTCATGGCGCGACGGCGCCTCGCGGCGGAAGATACGCTTCAGTCGCTTGAACCAGGATGGGCGTAATTCGGATTTTGGTGACGGAGGGTGATCGGAATCCATGTCGGTTACAACGTCAGCGTATATGGATCAGGATAGCCTAGTTTAGCCAGTATCGCGGTCTCGGCCGCCTCCATTTCGTCTGCCTCTTTTTGGTGCTGGTGATCGTACCCCAGCAGGTGCAGGGTGCCATGGATGACGAGGTGGGCAAAATGGGCACGTAACGGTTTGCGCTGTTCGGCCGCCTCGCGCGCCACCACCGGACCGCAGACCACGATATCGCCCAATTCGGCGGGCGCGAGCTTTTCAAGGCCTTGAGTTGGAAAGGAAAGTACGTTAGTTGGCGCTTGCTTGCTACGCCATTGCCGATTCAGGGCCAGGCCTTCGCGGCGATCGACGAAGCGCACGGTCAGGCTGGCGAGCCTTCGCCGTCCGCGCAAGGCGGCGCGCACCCAGGTGCGCACGCTTTGCGGCCTCGGCAACCCCGCCCGCCCGGCGGGATACTGGACGTGCACGGTCAGATTCATTCGCGCTGGCCTGACTCGGCGGGATCGCCGCGATCGGCCGCATCGTAGGCATCGAGTATGCGACCCACCAGCGGGTGCCGCACCACGTCCTTGGACTTGAAAAAGGTGAAGCTGATACCGTCAGTGGCCTTCAACACGTCGATGACATGGCGCAGGCCGGAAGGCTTGCCGCGGGGCAAATCGATCTGGGTAATGTCGCCGGTGATGACGGCGGTGGAACCGAACCCGATCCGCGTCAGGAACATCTTCATTTGCTCAACCGTCGTGTTCTGTCCTTCGTCGAGGATGATGAAGGCGTCGTTGAGCGTGCGGCCGCGCATGAACGCCAGCGGCGCCACCTCGATGACGTTGCGTTCGATGAATTTGGCGACCCGCTCGAAGCCCAGCATTTCGTACAAGGCGTCATAGAGGGGCCGCAGGTAGGGATCGATCTTTTGCGCCATGTCACCGGGCAGAAAACCCAGGCGCTCCCCCGCCTCGACCGCCGGACGCACGAGGCACAGGCGGCGCACCCGTTCGGACTCCAGCGCCTCGACCGCGCAGGCGACGGCCAGGTAGGTCTTGCCCGTGCCCGCCGGGCCGATGCCGAAGTTGATGTCGTGGGTTTGGATGGCACGGAGGTAACGGCGCTGGTTGGCGCCCCGCGGTTTGATGAGGCCACGCCGGATGCGGACCACAGCCTCTTCGACGTCGGCCTCCTCCAACAGATCTTCGATCCCGGCCTCCTGCAGGTGCAGGTGCACCGTCGCCGGCGAGATTACCGTCTGAGCGGCCTGATCGTAGAGTTCGCGGATGATGCGCCCGGCGGCGGTCACGGAATCGATGCCGCCGATAATGCGAAAAGCATTTCCGCGGTTGTTGATCTCCACGCCCAGGCGGCGTTCCAGCTGACGCAGGTGCTCGTCGAACTGGCCGCACAGGTTGGCCAGCCGCACATTGTCGGCGGGTTCGAGCACCAGGTCGCTGGCGAGCGCGCTGGCGGCTTCAGCAGGCGTGTTCAAGCGGTGAGATCAATTCGCCGCGTAGCGAATTAGGAAGAGCTTCGGTGATACGGACGTCGACGAAGCTGCCGGCCAAGCCGGGCGGGGCGTCGAAATTGACGACACGGTTGTTCTCGGTACGGCCGCTCAACTGGTTTTCGTCCTTGCGCGAGGGACCGGAGACCAGCACCTTCTGGACGCTGCCGACCATGTCGCGGCTGATTGCCGACGCCGTCTCGTCGATGCGCCGTTGCAGGATGGCGAGGCGATGTTTCTTGACCTCGGGCGGCACGTCGTCGGGCAGCGCGGCGGCCGGCGTACCCGGCCGCTTGCTGTAAATGAAGCTGAAAGACAGATCGAATTCGACCTCATCAATAAGGTCCATTGTCGCCTGAAAATCGGCATCGGTCTCGCCGGGAAAGCCGATGATGAAATCGGAACTTAGGCTGAGGTTCGGCCGCAGTTTTCGCAGGCGCCGGATCTTCGCCTTGTATTCCAGCGCGGTATGGCCGCGCTTCATCAGCATGAGTATGCGGTCCGAACCGCTCTGCACCGGCAGGTGCAGATGGCTGACCAGTTCCGGCACCTCACCGTAAGTTTCGATCAGGCTGTCGGAGAACTCGACGGGATGCGATGTGGTAAAGCGGATGCGATCGATGCCGTCGATTGCGGCGCAATAACGGATAAGCGTGGCGAGGTCTGCCGTGCCACCCGCGTGCAAGGCACCGCGATAGGCATTGACGTTCTGGCCCAGCAAATTGATCTCGCGCACGCCCTGGTCCGCCAATCCGGCCACCTCGGCGATGACGTCATCGAACGGCCGGCTGAATTCCTCGCCGCGTGTATAAGGCACGACGCAGAAGGTGCAGTACTTGCTGCAGCCCTCCATGATCGAGACGAAGGCGGTGGGGCCGTCGGCGCGCGCTTCCGGCAGGCGGTCGAACTTTTCGATTTCCGGAAAGCTGATGTCCACGACCCGCTGCCGCTGCCGTTCGACGGCATCCAGTAGCTGTGGCAGGCGGTGCACGGTCTGGGGACCGAAGACGATGTCGACATACGGGGCGCGCTCCCAGATTGCCGCGCCCTCCTGCGAGGCGACGCAGCCGCCGACGCCGATGACGACGTTCGGGTTGCGATCCTTGAAACCGCGCCACATGCCTAGCTGGGAGAACAACTTCTCCTGGGGCTTCTCCCTGACCGAACAGGTGTTGACCAGCAGCATGTCGGCCGCCGAGGGGTCCTCGGTCATCTCAAATCCGTGGGATTCGGCCAGGACGTCCGCCATCTTCGACGAATCATATTCGTTCATCTGGCAGCCGAAAGTCTTGATGTAAAGCTTGCGCCCCATAGGTCGTGGATCGTTCGATAAATAAAAACTCACGCTACACCCTCGGCATTGAAAATACCACCTCGCTGGCTCAGAGTGTAAGCACACACTTCTGACATAATAATTATATTATGCGGCTTGTTCAGGAATAGCGTCGCCGATACGGCGAACCCGGTTGGCCGTGTCGACGTAGACCAGCCGCGGCTGGAAACGCGCCACCTCCTTCTCGTCCAGCGTGACGTAGGCACAGATGATGGCCAGTTCGCCCGGTTTGCCCTTGTGGGCCGCGGCGCCGTTCAGCGAAATGATCCCGCTGCCGGCCTCGGCACGGATGGCGTAGGTCGAGAAGCGCTCGCCGTTGGCGATGTTATAGACGTCCACCTTTTCGAATTCGCGTATGCCGGACGCATCCAGCAGGTCCGCGTCGATGGCACAAGAACCCTCGTAATCCAATTCCGCGTGGGTGATGGTGACGCGGTGCAGCTTGGCTTTGAGCATCGTCAGGTGCATGCGGTGTCTCCGAATCCGGTCCGCTTAGCGACCCGGCTTGATTTCGATATGGTCGATGAGGCGGGTACGCCCCAACCAGGCGGCCGCAAGTATGACCAGATCGGCATTGACATTAGCATTGCCGCCGGCAGGCAGACTCAGATCGTCGGCGCGCCTGATCGAAAAATATTCGGGGCGAAACCCTTCGCCCGCGAGCGCCTCCGTGCTCTGCAGTTCCAGGGCGGGAAACTTGCGGTTGCCGCGCCGGATTTCGTCGGCCGCCTTCTTCAGGGTCTTGAACAGCACCGGTGCCTTCTTGCGTTCCGCAGCAGACAGGTAGCTATTGCGCGAGCTCAAGGCCAAGCCGTCGCGCTCCCGTACCGTGGGCACCGCCACAATGTCCACCGGCATGCAGAGATCTTCGACCATGCGACGGATCAGCTGCAGCTGCTGGAAATCCTTGTCGCCAAATATCGCGATGTCGGGCTGGGTCAGGTTGAACAGCTTGGCGACCAC
>CAYVOU010000073.1:0-1120 GCA_964453295.1 uncultured Gammaproteobacteria bacterium | reverse complement strand
GCCCGGCCGGAATGCGCCGCACAGAATATTGTCCAGCGCCGGCACCTCCACCCGGGTGGCGAGCTCCATGCCGTCCGCGTACAACTCGGCTGCGTGTGGGATAAACACGAGGTCCACGCCTGCTTCGGACAGCTTGAGCAGGTCCGCGTCCGGGGTGCGCGGGTAAGTATCGAAGTCCTCGCCCTTGGCGAATTGCATCGGGTTCACGAAGATACTCACGATCGTGTGATCGGCGATCTGGCGCGCTCTGTTCACCAGCGCAATATGGCCGGCATGCAGGTTGCCCATGGTCGGCACCAAAGCGATGCTTTCCGCATCCTTCCGCCACTCAACCACGGCGCTACGCAGTTTGGTGATCTGTTGGGCAGTCTGCATCAGTCGAATCCGTTTTCCGGTCCGGGGAATTCCCCGGCCTTGACCGCGCGTACGTATTTCGAAATCGCCTCGGCGATGCTGCCGCTACCGGTCATGAAGTCGCGGGTAAACTTGTGCGGCACGCCGATACCAAGCATGTCGTGCAACACCAGCACCTGGCCGTCGCAGCCGGCGCCGGCACCTATGCCGATGACCGGGATGGAAAGTTCCGCGGCGATCTCGGCCGCGAGAGCGCGCGGCACGCACTCCAGCACCAACATCACCGCCCCGGCCTCCTGCAGCGCCAGCGCATCCTGCTTGATTTCCCGCGCTGCTTCGGCACCGCGCCCCTGGACCCGGTATCCGCCCATGCGATGAATGGACTGCGGTTGCAGACCCAGATGACCGCAGGCCGGGATGCCCCGCTCGCTCAGCAGCCGCACGGTCTCAGCCACCCAGGCGCCGCCTTCCAGCTTGACCACCTGCGCGCCGCCTTCGCTCATGAGCCGCGCGGCGTTGCCCAGCGCCTGCGCCGGCTGGGCCTAGCTCATGTACGGCAGGTCGGTCATCACCATGGCGTGCTCGATGCCGCGGCAGACGTTGGCGGAGTGATAAACCATGTCGCCGATCGTGACCGGCAGCGTGGTCTCGTAACCCTGCACGACGTTGCCCAGCGAATCGCCTACCAGCAACACCTCCACGCCGGCTTTATCGAGGACGCGGGCGAAAGTGGCGTCATAGGCGGTCAGCACGACGATCTTTTCGC
>CAYVOU010000072.1:0-7177 GCA_964453295.1 uncultured Gammaproteobacteria bacterium | reverse complement strand
GGAACGGAAAGACCACGCCTGACGAGCGGATCCGCGGCACCGTCAATGCAATTGGCACCGGGCGTCACGGCATTTTCATGATACACTGTTATCTTCTTTCCTCGTACTTTTCATAGAGCTACGAATACTGACGTTGAGTTCAAGTCAAGACCCGATGGTACCCCCGCATCAGCCTGTGCTCCTGATCGTCCTGGACGGTTGGGGCTCGTCCGACAACACCCAGTACAACGCCATCCACAGCGCCCGTAAGCCTGTGTGGGACCGCCTGTGGGAACAGTATCCCCACATGCTGATCAACGCCTCGGGCACGGAAGTGGGCCTGCCCGACCGGCAGATGGGCAATTCCGAGGTCGGCCACATGCACCTGGGTGCCGGTCGCATCATCGACCAGGACTTCACCCGCATCAGCGAGGCGGTGCGTAACGGCGACTTTTTCCAAAATGAAACCTTCACCGGCGCCTTCCGGCACGCGGCGGAAACCGACCGGGCCGTGCACGTCATGGGTCTGTTGTCGCCTGGCGGGGTGCACAGCCACGAGGATCACATTCTGGCCTGCATGGAGCTGGCGGCGGGCTGCGGCGTCAAGCGGATTTACGTCCATGCCTTCCTGGACGGCCGTGACATGCCGCCGAAGAGCGCCGCGGAGTCGATCCAGAAGGTGATGCTCAAGTTCAATGAACTGGGGCGTTGCGGTCGCATCGCCACTCTGATCGGCCGTTACTACGCGATGGACCGCAACAAACGCTGGGGCCGCACCCAGGCCGCCTACAATCTGATCGCCGACGGCCGGTCGTTGTACGAGTCCAACGATCCGCTGATCGCGCTGGACGATGCCTACGCCCGCGGGGAGACCGACGAATTCGTCAAGGCCACCGCCATCCTGCCGCGCAATGGCGAAGCCGTGCATGTCGAGGACGGCGACGTGATGGTATTCGCCAACTTCCGCGCGGACCGCACCCGCCAGCTTACCAGCGCCTTTATCGATCCGTACTTCAATCACTTCAACCGCGCCCGTGTGCCCAAGTTGGGCGCATTCATCTGCATGACCCGCTACAGCGACGACTTCGACGCATCGATCGCGTTCCCGCCACAACGGATCCGGAACACCTTCGGCGAATACGTTTCCAGCCTCGGGTTGCATCAGCTGCGCATCGCCGAAACGGAGAAATACGCGCACGTCACCTTCTTCTTCAACGGCGGCGAGGAACGTGTGTTTCCGGGCGAGGACCGGATCCTGGTGCCGTCCCCACATGTCGCCACCTACGATCTGCAGCCGGAAATGAGTGCGGCGGAGGTGACCGATCGACTGGTCGAAGCCATAGACAGCCGCAAGTACGCCGCGATCATCTGCAACTTCGCCAACGCCGACATGGTCGGGCACACCGGCGTATTCGAGGCCGCGGTCAAGGCCGTCGAGACCATCGACGGCTGCCTGGGCCGCATCGAGGAGGCGGCGCAGCGCGCCGGCATGGAGATCCTCATCACCGCCGATCACGGCAACGCCGAAAAGATGCGCGACGTTTCCACCAAGAAGGTCCTGGGCCAGGCCTACACCGCGCACACCAGCAACAAAGTGCCGCTGCTCTACATCGGCCGGCCCGCGACCATGGCCATCTCCGGCTCTCTGGCTGACATCGCGCCGACATTGCTGCACCTGATGGGCCTGCCGGTACCGGAGGAGATGACCGGCCACAGCCTCGTGCATCCTGAAACCGCCGCGGCGCCCGCCGGCAAGACCTCGCCTCGGGTTGCATCGACTCCGCGTTGAACCGCCGCCCCGGACGCCTTTCCCCGATTATTCTTGCCTGTGCCGTGCTGTCGGCCGGCAGCGTTCTCCCGCCGGCGGCCGCCGCCGGCGACGCCAGCCGCCACGATTCCGTCGCCAACAAGGCGGAAAGCGCCGCCGCCAAACTCAAGGCACTGCACAAACAGATCAAGAGCACTCAGGCCGAGAAGGCGCATACCGAATCTGACCTAAGCGCCGCCACTGCGGCCCTGCGCAAGCACGAACTGGCACTGGGCGCCGCCGCCGGCCGCCTGCGAGACATCGAACGGAAAATCGAATCGAAGAATGCCAGCCTGAAGACACTGAACGAACGCAAGGCAAAACGCAGCGCCGCCCTCGCCCGCCACCGACAGGCCCTCTCGCAGGAACTGCGCGCCGCCTACATGATGGGGCGACAAAACACCCTGAAACTGGTGCTGAACCAGGAAGATCCGTTGAAAATCGACCGGGTGCTCGTCTACCACGGCTACTTCGCCCGGGAACAATTGCAAAAGATCGAGGCGGTCAATGCCGATATCAAGGAAATCGACCAGTTCTCGCAGGCCATCAAACTGGAAACCGGCAAGCTGCGGCAATTGCAGTCGGAGCAGCAACAGACTCTGCAGGTGCTGGAAAGCGAGAAGGCCCAGCGGCAACAGGCCATGGAGCAGCTGCAGGGCCACCTGAAGGATGAAAAGGAAAAGCTGCGCCACCTGCACGCCAACGCCAGGCGGCTCAAGGATCTTCTGAGATCACTGGCAGCCCGGCAGTCCGAGCTCGAGCACGGCGGGGCGCCGTTCGCCATGTTGAAGGGGCGGCTGGACTGGCCCGTGAAAGGACGGATCACCACGCCCTACGGCGGCACCCGCGACGGCGGGGTGAGCAGCCACGGCGTGCTGATCGAAGCCGCCGCCGGCAAGGACGTGCACGCCGTCGCGGCCGGCCGCGTCGTGTTTGCGGACTGGTTCCAGCCGTTGGGGCTGCTGGTCATCATCGATCACGGCGACGGCTACATGAGCCTGTACGGGCATGACCAGTCTCTGCTGACGAGCCTGGGCGAAATCGTCCGTGCCGGCCAGACCATCGCCAGCGTCGGCGACAGCGGCGGCAGGACCGGGTCGGCGCTTTATTTCGAGATCCGCAAGGACGGAAAGCCGCTGGATCCGGCGAAATGGTGCCACTAGGAACGACCGCCCAAGGATTCAAACCGGCGGGCGCGGCCACGGCCGTTTGCTTGTCGCGGCATTGCTGCGACGGTATGCTTGCCGCGGATACGGTACCGAGTAAGAAACTGAACCGCGCATTTGCGGTCTACTCTCAACGCGGATGGTAGTTACCGGCCCGGACACCGGCCCCGCGCCCGCAGACCGCCTTGAGAGCCGCCGAGGAGATGACATCAGGGATGCGTTTCCCGCTGTCCGTTAGATAGGCTCTGAAAGCCCTGCTTTCAAAATTTTTCCCTATGGAGTCCAGGCAATGAAACACGCGTTGCGGTATTTCCTGATGCTGACTGTCGGCCTGTTTTGTGGCGTTCAGCTCGCCCTCGGCCAGAACGAGTCGACACCACCGGCAGGCAACGAAGCGCTGCCGCTCGGCGAATTGCGCGTCTTCACCGAGGTCTACGCCAAGGTCAAGAGCGATTACGTCCAGAAGGTCAGCGACAAGAAACTCCTGGAAAGCGCCATCCGCGGCATGCTCGCCGGCCTGGACCCACATTCGGACTATCTTGACCCTGAGGAGTACAAGAGCCTGCAGGAGGGCACCAGCGGCGAATTCGGGGGGCTAGGCATCGAAGTCGGCGTTGAGGACGGCTTCATCCGCGTCATTTCTCCCATCGACGACACCCCGGCCGCGAAGGCGGGCATCAAGGCCGGCGACATCATCATCAAGATCGACGACGCACCCACCAAGGGCATGACAATTAACGATGCCGTCAACCACATGCGCGGCAAACCCGGATCGAAAATCCACCTGACCGTACAGCGTCGGGGCGTCGACAAACCGCTGGAATTCGACATCGCGCGGGCGATCATCAAGGTCGACAGCGTCAAGGAAAAGACCGTCGAGCCGGGTTTCGGCTACGTCCGCATTTCCCATTTCCAGGCTCACACCGGCGAGGAACTGCGCGACGCGGTGGAAAAACTCAAGCGCCAGAACAGCGGCACCATCAAGGGCCTCATCATCGACCTGCGCAACAACCCCGGCGGCGTATTGAACGCCGCGGTCGAAGTCTGTGACGCCTTTATGCAGAGCGGCAAGATTGTCTATACCGAAGGCCGCGTGAAAGATTCCCAGCTCGAATTCGATGCCAAGCCCGGCGACATGATCAACGGCGCGCCGATCGTGGTGCTGGTCAACGGCGGTTCAGCCTCGGCCTCCGAGATCGTCGCCGGCGCCCTGCAGGACAGCCATCGCGCTCTCATCGTCGGCAGCCAGACTTTCGGCAAGGGCTCGGTGCAGACCATCCTGCCGATGAACAACGGCGCCGCCATCAAGCTGACGACGGCACGCTATTTCACGCCATCGGGCCGCTCGATCCAGAACCAGGGCATCACCCCCGACATCGCGCTTCCGCACGTCAGACTGGCGGCCGTGGATGGCCCGGACGGCTTCAACATCCGCGAGTCGGACCTGAGCGGTCACCTGTCGAACCCGACCAAGGGGGGCAACAAGCCCGATCCGGGCGACAAGGCCAACCCGGAAAGCCTGTCGAACATCGACAAGGACTACGGCGTCAGCGAAGCCCTGCACCTGCTGAAGGCCATGACCCTCATCGAGAAGCGGGCAGCCAACTGAGGCCATGCGCCGGACCGCGTTCCTGCTGCTGTCCGGCGCCTGTCTTCTGCACTGGGGCGGTGCCGTGGCGGACGGCACCTTCGACCCGGCCCCTCACGTCGACGCGGCGCAGGCCGATTCTACGCCTGCAATCAGCATCATCATCGACGACATGGGCTATCGGTTCCATGACTGCATGCGGGCATTGACCTTGCCGGGACCCGTCGCCTATTCGGTGCTCCCGCATTCCCCCGACGGTGCCGAACTGGCGGAGGCGGCGGCGCGGGCCGGCAAGGACGTACTGCTGCACCTGCCCATGCAGGCCCGCGAAAACAACCAGCTGCTGGGCCCCGGCGCGATCATGGAAAACATGTCGCGGCAGCAGGTGGAAGCCACGGTGCGGAACGACTTCGCCGCCGTGCCGCATGCAATCGGCGTCAACAACCACATGGGCAGCCTTCTTACTTCAGAGGAACAGCCCATGCAGTGGGTGATGGAGGCGGTCAAAAGCGAGGGCCCCATCCTGTTCGTCGACAGCCGCACGACCGGCCGCTCCGTTGCCGCCCGCACGGCCGTGCAGAACGACATTCCCACCCTGGGCCGCGACATATTTCTCGACGATCGCGAAGACCGGGATTACATCCGTGGACAGTTGTTCCAGCTGATCCAGAAAGCCCGGCGCGACGGTTTCGCCCTGGCGATCGGTCATCCCAAGCCGGAGACCCTGGACGTATTGAGCGAGATCTTGCCGGATCTCGAGCGCTATGGCGTAAGATTGGTGTCGCTGCGCCAACTGCTCGCCATTCAGCAAAGGAGAGATCCGTCATGGCAAGTGTCCTTGTCCCGCTGGCCGAAGGCTGTGAAGAACTAGAAGCGGTTACCATCATCGATTTGCTGCGGCGCGCCGGCATCGAAGTCGTCGCCGCCGGCCTGCGCGAAGGGCCCGTCAAGGCCAGCCGCGGCGTCACACTTATTCCCGATACCTCCCTGGAAGAAGCCCTCGAACGGCAGTACGACATGGTGGTGCTGCCGGGCGGCAAGCTCGGTGCTGAGAACCTCAACAACGACCTACGCCTGCGCGAAGTCCTGAAGCGGATGAACGACAGCGGCAGGTTCATCGGCGCCATCTGCGCCGCCCCGATGATGCTGGCCGGCATGGGCTTGCTGCGCGGCCGCCATGCCACCAGCTATCCCGGCGTCCTCGACGCGATGAACGTGCCGGGGCTGCATTTCAGCCACGACCCGGTGGTCGTGGACGGTCATACCATCACCTCGCGCGGTCCGGGTACCGCCATGGATTTCGCACTTTGCCTGATCGAACAACTGGCCGGCGTGGAAAAACGCAAAGAGGTCGAACAGGGCCTGGTCCGCAGCCTGCCAGGCTGACACCGGCGGCCCCGGTCGACACCACCGACGCATTGAAACAAGTGGGACTCGCCAGGGCGCTGTCCAAGCACGGATATTGCTCGCGCACCGTCGCGCGATCACTGATAGGGGCCGGACGCGTTAGCGTCGACGGCCGCATCGTCCGCGATGTGGAATCACGGGTTGCACTGGACGTCGACCGCATTGAAGTCGACGGCCAGGCGATACAGGCGCGTGAAAGTATTTATCTTATGCTGAACAAACCGCGTGGATTGGTCAGCACCACCCGCGATGAACGGGGCCGCAATACCGTTTATGCCTGCCTGAACGATCCGGCGCTGCCCTGGCTGTCGCCGGTGGGCCGGCTCGACAAGGCCAGCGAGGGGCTGCTTCTGTTCAGCAACGATACGGCATGGAGCCACGCGATCCTCGATCCCGCCCGTCATCTCGACAAGATCTACCACGTGCAGTTGAACCGGATCGCCGACGACACCCTCCTCGCGGCACTGACGGCCGGCGTGCGCGACGGCGCCGGGGATCATCTGTCGGCCAAACGGGCGACACGCCTGCGCAGCGGACAAAAAAACAGCTGGATCGAGATCGTCCTGGATGAGGGGCAAAACCGGCAGATCCGGCGGCTGCTCGGCGCGCTCGATGTCGACGTGCTGAGACTCGTGCGGGTGGCCATCGGCCCGTTGCAGCTCGGCGACCTGCCAAAGGGTGCCAGTCGCCGTCTCTCGGACGAGGAAGTTCGTGCCTTGGCCACGCCGTAAGCCTGACCCGGCCGCCCGGGTACGCGTAACATGGATCGCACTGAAGTCCGCCGCCGCAACAACCGGCACCCCGACGAGAACAGGATCACGCAATGGAGCAATCGATGACAAGGAAGGCGCTGGTGCTGCAGACCTTCCGGATACCTTTTCTGCTGCTGACCCCCATCTGCATACTGCTGGGCATTGCCTCGGCGTCGGCCGGCGACACGGTGGTCAGCGGTGTCGATATCGCGCTGGTGCTGCTGGGCGCGCTTGCCGCCCACGTCAGCGTCAACACGCTCAATGAATACCAGGACTTCCACAGCGGCCTGGACCTGACCACGAAAAGGACGCCCTTCAGCGGCGGCAGCGGTGCCCTGCCGGCCGCGCCGGGTCTCGCTGGCGCGGTGCTCGGCGTGGCGCTGACCGCGCTGGCAACCACCATTGCAGTCGGGATCTATTTCGCGTACTTGCGAGGTCCTTTGATCCTTCCCATCGGGCTTGCGGGTATCGCCATCAT
>CAYVOU010000071.1:0-7210 GCA_964453295.1 uncultured Gammaproteobacteria bacterium | reverse complement strand
ATGGGCTTGAGTTGCGGAAACTCCTGCTCCCAGTAACGGAGCACATGTGGTTTGACCGCACACAGATCGCTGACTTCGCCGATGGTGAAGTAGCGCTTGCCGGGAATCGCGGGGAGTTCGTTATTGTTCGACGCTTCCAGCATAAGCTTCTACTCTCGCTTTCAGTTTTTGACCTGGCCGGAAAGTCACCACCCTGCGGGCAGTGATCGGAATCTCCTCGCCCGTCTTCGGATTACGGCCCGGCCGTTGATTTTTCTTGCGCAAATCGAAGTTGCCGAAACCGGAGAGCTTCACCTGCTGCCCTGCTTCCAACGCAGCACGTATCTCCTCAAAAAACATCTCGACGAGTTCTTTGGCCTCTCGTTTGTTGAGGCCCAGCTCTTCGAATAGTCGTTCGGCCATGTCGGCCTTGGTCAGCGCCATTATTATTTCCTCAAAGCGGCTCCCAGAGTCCCTGCCAGCCTGCCGACGATGTCAGCGACCATCGCGTCTACGTCCGCATCTATAAGAGTGCTAGAAGATCGTTGAAAGATCAAGCCTAAAGCGATACTTTTTTTCCCCGAATCAATACCTTCGCCCTCATACACGTCAAATAACTGCAAGTCCTGCAGGGCGTCGGGGGCTTGGTCCCATACCGATTTGAACACCGCCGCCGCCGGGACGGCCGATGGCAGGGTCAGGCTCAGATCGCGCCGCACCGCCGGGAACCGCGACAGCGGCGCATATCTGGGTACAACTGCGCTCGCCAGATCGTCCAACTCCATCTCAAACAGGTATACCGGCTGGCGCAAATCTAAATATTTAAACAAATCATGGCATAAACGACCAATTCTGCCAATAGTTCTATCGCCCATGCGCCATTCCGCCGATTGTCCCGGATGCAATGCAGCACATTCCGAGGCTACGACGACCGCGCTTGATGCCAGGCCGGCTGCCTCAAGCAACGCCTCGCAGTCCGCTTTCAGGTCGAAAAAGTCCACCGGCCGTGCCGGCACGCCCCATTGCTCAGGCGAAGAAGTTCCACTAACTATTCCAGATATCTTATTGTTTTGTATATTTTTCCCATCTCTATTCGAGAAAATACCTCCAATCTCGAACAGGCGAATGCGGGACTGCTGGCGGCTCTGGTTGTGGATCAAAGCCTTTATCAGTCCTGGCCACAGGCTCGTGCGCATCACCGCCATGTCCTGCGATATCGGGTTGGCCAGGGCGATGGCGCCACTATCCCCGCTCATGCGCCGATCCCATTCGGCATCCACGAAACTGTAGGTCACCACCTCGTGGAAACCGCGGTCCACCAGGATCCGGCGCAGGCGGCCGGCCGGGGACGGACCGGCTTCGGTCACCCCGGCCTGCGTGATTTCACCCGCCGGCGGCTTGACCGGCACCCTGCCATAGCCGCCAATCCGGACCACCTCTTCTATCAAATCAGGCTCGATGGCAATGTCGAATCGGCTGCTCGGCGGCGTCACGAGCCAACCGCTGTCATGCGGCGTCACGGCCATGCCCAGGCGGGCCAGGATCGCCGGTGCGTCGTCGGTCAGCTCGGAAAAACCCAGGACACGGTTGATCCGCTCGCGGCGCAGCCGTATCGCGGCCGCGGCCGGCAGGTGTTCCTGCGACACCGCTTCCAGCAACGGTCCGGCACTGCCGCCGCAGATGGTCAGGATTAACGCCGTGGCCCTTTCCATTGCCCGCGCCTGCCCTGAGAAATCCACACCGCGCTCGAAACGGTGCGACGAATCGGTGTGCAGCTTCAGACGGCGGGCACGGCCGCTGATGGCGGTTGGCGTGAAAAACGCGCTTTCCAGGAACAGGTCGGTCGATTGCGCGTCGACGGCAGTGGTCTCGCCACCCATGATCCCGGCCAGCGCCACCGGCTTTTCGTGGTCGGCGATGACCAGCATGCCCTCGGCCAATTCGATAGTCTGGCCATCGAGCAGCGTCAGCGGTTCGCCTGGCGCCGCCATGCGGACGCGGATGCCGCCTTTCAATTTCGCGAGGTCGAAGGCGTGCATGGGCTGGCCCAGCTCGAGCATCACGTAGTTGGTGACGTCGACGATCGCGCTGATGCTGCGCAAGCCACTGCGACGCAGGCGCTCCTGCATCCACACGGGTGTCGGTACGGCGGCATTCACGCCACGCAGCACCCTGCCCACATAGCGTGGGCAGGCGGCACCGGCGCTCACCTCGACGGGAAACCGGTCCGCGAGTTCGACCGGAGGTGGCGCAAAGGCCGGTGGCGTTACACTCAAGGCGCATTCCGCGCCCAGTTCCCGCGCCAGGCCGGCGATGCCCAGGCAATCGCCCCGATTCGGCGTGACGTTCAGTTCAATGCTGCAATCGTCCAGCTGAAGGTAGCCGCGGAGGTCCATCCCCACCGGCGCATCGCCAGGCAGTTCGAGCAGGCCTGCCGCGGCGTCGGACAGGCCCAGTTCCTTC
Source organism: uncultured Gammaproteobacteria bacterium (assembly GCA_964453295.1). Classification (GTDB taxonomy): domain Bacteria; phylum Pseudomonadota; class Gammaproteobacteria; order JAJPIJ01; family JAJPIJ01; genus CAYVOU01. Next base: position 4,768 of record CAYVOU010000071.1, on the reverse strand, counting down.
GCCGAGCAAAGCATGCCGGCCGACTCGACCCCTCGCAGCTTGCCCTTGCCGATTTTCTGCCCTTCGGGCAGGACCGCGCCTATGCGCGCCAGCGGCGCGCGCAACCCCGCGCGCACATTCGGCGCCCCGCAAACGATAGTCAAAGCCTCCGCCTCGCCGACATTGACCTTGCACACCCGCAGCCGATCGGCATTGGGGTGGGAGGCCACGTCCAGCACCTCGGCAACCACGACGCCGGAAAAATCGCCGGCGACGGGCGCGATCCCTTCCACCTCCAGGCCCGCCATGGTCAGCTGCTCCGCCAACGCTGCCGTGGAAAGCGGCGGGTTGACCCACTCCCGCAACCATTGTTCGCTGAATTTCATGCATTAGTCCAAATTGAAAACCCGTGGCCGGCGATCCCCGGACCGCCCCGGAAACAAACCCTGCAGCCCATCAGCGGAACTGCGCCAGAAAACGCAAATCGTTTTCAAAGAACAGGCGCAGGTCGTTGACGCCATAGCGCAGCATCGCAAGCCGCTCGACGCCGATCCCGAATGCCAGCCCCGTGTAGCGCTCGCTGTCGATACCGACGTGTCCGAACACGTTCGGATGGACCATGCCGCAACCGAGCACTTCCAGCCAGCCGCTGACACCATGTTCGGTCGGCAGGCGGATGTCGACTTCCGCGGAAGGCTCGGTGAACGGGAAATAGGACGGCCTGAAGCGCATCTGCAGATCGTCCTGTTCAAAGAAGGCACAGAGAAAGCCGCGCAGCAGCCCTTTCAAATCCGCGAAGCTCACCTGCTCGTCCACCAGCAGTCCTTCGACCTGATGGAACATCGGCGAATGGGTTTGATCGTAGTCACAGCGGTAGACGCGTCCCGGCGCGATGATGCGCAAGGGCGGCGAACGGTGTTCCATCACCCGGATCTGCACCGGCGAGGTATGGGTGCGCAGGACGGTATTGGCGTCGAAATAGAACGTATCGTGCATTGCCCGTGCCGGATGGTGCTCGGGAATGTTGAGCGCCTCGAAGTTGTGATAGTCGTCCTCGATCTCCGGGCCGTCGGCAACCTCGAACCCCAGCTGGGTGAACAATGCGATGATGCGATCGAGCGTGCGCGTGATTGGATGGAGACCGCCCGCGCGTTCGCCGCGACCAGGCAAGGTTACATCGATGCGCTCGCTTTCGAGCCGGCGATCAATGTCCTCGCGTTCGAGTTCGCCCCGGCGCGCCTCGATTTTCTCGGTCAGCGTTACCTTGGCGGCGTTGATCACCTGGCCGAATTGCGGCCGCTGCTCCGGCGGCAGCGAGCCGAGTTGCTTGAGCTGTTCGGTCAGCACGCCCTTCTTACCGAGATAGCGCACGCGCAGCGCATCCAGCGCGGACAGATCGGCAGCCTCGGCGACGGCGGCCTGCGCCGCGTCCAGTATTTCGGAAAGGTCGGTCATGGTGTCCTTGTTCGGAACCCGAAAATGAAAACAGGGGAAAGGCTGCACCTTTCCCCTGTATCGGTCCTGCCTGCACCGGCCCGGCGAGCGCCGGTGCGTGTTCAGCTGTTTACGGGGCCAGTGCTGCCTTGGCTTTTTCCGCCAGTTGGCCAAACGCCGCCTGGTCGGAGACAGCCAGTTCGGCAAGCATCTTGCGGTCCACCTCGACCTGCGCCTTGGTCAGGCCGTCGATGAGGCGGCTGTAGGACAGGCCGAACATGCGGGCGCCGGCATTGATGCGGGCGATCCAAAGGGCGCGGAACTGGCGCTTGCGCTGCTTGCGGCCGATGTACGCGTACTGGCCGGCCTTGGTGACCGCCTGCTTGGCGACGCGGATCACGTTGCGGCGGAAGCCGCGGTAGCCCTTGGACTGCTCCAGGATCTTCTTGTGCCGGGCGCGCGCTGTCACACCACGTTTTACTCTTGCCATGTCATTTCACCTAATAATTACGAATTGATAATTCAGGCGTACGGCAGCAGCGGGTTGACCCGACCGCGATCCGACTCGTCCAGCACCATCGTGCCGCTCAAGGTCCGCTTACGTTTGGCGCTCTTGCCCGTCAGCAGATGGCGCTTGCCCGCCTGGTACCGCTTGACGGTACCGGACGCCGAAACTTTCAAACGCTTCTTGGCGCCGCTGTTGCTCTTCAGTTTTGGCATTGCAATCTCACTCCAAATAATCCAACTCGTTGCACCGCTACGATGATTTTCAACTGACGCGCTTGGGCGTGATCAGCATAACCATCTGTCTACCTTCCATCCTCGGGAACTGTTCCACCACACCCAGTTCGGACAGATCCTCTTCCACGCGTCTCAGCATCTTGACGCCCAGTTCCTGGTGCGCCATCTCGCGGCCGCGGAAACGCAAAGTGACCTTGACCTTGTCGCCTTCTTCCAGGAAGCGCAGCATATTGCGCAACTTCACCTGGTAATCACCTTCCTCGGTACCCGGCCGAAATTTAACTTCCTTTATCTGGATCTGCTTCTGTTTGCGCTTGGCGGCATGGCGTTTCTTGTTCTGTTCGAACAGGAACTTTCCAAAATCCATCACCCTGCAAACCGGCGGTTCCGCCGTTGGCACAATCTCAACAAGGTCGAGCCGATTTTCCTCGGCTATCTTCCTGGCCTCTTCCGTAGGCACCACACCGACGTTCTCTCCATCCGGACCAATCAAGCGGACCTCTCGGACCGAGATCGCGTCGTTTACACGGTTCTTCTTTTCCGCGGCGATAACTCAAACTCCTCTTTAATGGACCCGGCCGCGCTCGCCAAGCTCTGCGTGAAGACGCGCGATGAGTTCATCGAGAGGCATGCTGCCCAAGTCTTCGCCTGTGCGAGTACGAACGGCCACGGTCCGGTTTTCGACCTCCCGACCGCCGACGATCAGCATGTACGGGACCCTCTGCAGGGTTAGCTCGCGGATTTTAAGGCCGATCTTCTCGTTTCTCAAGTCGGATATTGCCCGGAAACCTTGATTTTTCAGGTTTTCCGCGACCTCAACAGCATAATCGGCCTGGGCGTCGGTAATATCCATGACCGCCGCCTGCACCGGCGCCAGCCAGAGCGGGAAGGCGCCCGCGTACTGCTCTATCAGAATGCCGATAAACCGCTCCAGGGAGCCCAGGACGGCCCGGTGGAGCATGACTGGCGTGTGACGCTGGCCGTCCTCCCCGACGTATTCCGCACCCAGCCGTTCGGGCAGGGCGTAGTCGAGCTGCAAGGTGCCGCACTGCCAGACCCGCCCCAGGCAGTCCTTGAGGGAAAATTCGATTTTCGGGCCGTAAAACGCCCCCTCGCCGGGCTGCGACTCCCAATCCAGCCCCTTGGCATCCAGGGCCCGTGCCAGCGCCGCCTCGGCACGGTCCCAGAGTTCGTCTGAGCCGATGCGCTTGTCCGGGCGCAGCGACAGCTTGACCAGGACATCGTTGAATCCGAAATCCCGGTAAACCTCCAGCAGCAGGTCGATAAAGGCCGCCGCCTCGCCCATCACCTGCTCGTCGGTGCAGAAAATGTGGGCGTCGTCCTGGACGAAGCCACGCACCCGCATCAGCCCGTGCAAGGCCCCCGAGGGCTCGTTGCGATGGCAGGAACCGAATTCCGCCAGCCGCAGGGGCAGGTCCCGGTAGCTGGTAATGCCCTGGTTGAAGATCTGGATGTGGGCCGGACAGTTCATCGGCTTCACCGCATAGTCGCGCGTTTCCGACTCGGTGGTGAACATGTGCTCGTGGTAGTTCTCCCAGTGTCCGGATTTCTCCCACAGCACCCGGTCCATGATGGCCGGCGTGCGCACTTCCTCGTAACCGTGCCGATTCAGCACCGTTCGCAGGTACTGCTCGATCTCCTGCCACACGGTCCAGCCCCTGGGATGCCAGAACACCATGCCGGGCGCTTCCTCCTGCAGGTGAAACAGGTCCAGAGCCTTGCCGAGCTTGCGGTGATCGCGCTTTTCGGCTTCTTCCAGCCGATGCAGGTAATCCTTGAGCGCTTTCTCGTCGGACCACGCCGTGCCGTAGATCCGTTGCAGCATCTCGTTGCGTGAATCGCCACGCCAGTAGGCACCGGCGATTTTCATCAGCTTGAACGCCTTCAGCCGGCCGGTGCTGGGAATATGCGGGCCCCGGCACAGGTCGATGAAATCACCCTGCCGATAGAGCGAGATGTCCTCGTTGGACGGGATAGAGGCGATGATTTCCGCCTTGTATTCCTCACCCATCTTACGGAAGAACTGCACGGCTTCGTCGCGCGCCATCTCCGAGCGTTCCACCTGGAAATCGGCCTTGGCCAGTTCCTTCATCCTGGCCTCGATCTTATCCAGGTCTTCCGGCGTGAAAGGCCGCTTATAGGCGAAATCGTAGTAAAACCCATCCTCGATCACCGGGCCGATGGTGACCTGCGCCTCCGGAAACAGCTGCTTCACGGCTTGGGCCAGCAGGTGGGCGCAGCTGTGACGCAGCACGTCGACCCCATCGGCGTCCTTGGCGGTGACGATCGCGACTTTGGCGTCGCGGTCGATCCGGAACGAGGTATCGACCAGCCGCCCGTCGACCTTCGCGGCCAGGGCAGCCTTGGCCAGGCCGGGACCGATGGCGGCGGCGACGTCTGCGGCGGTAACGGGATTATCGAACTGGCGTTGACTGCCGTCAGGCAGAGTAATTGTGACCATATTGCATCTCCTCGGTGGCCTCCACGAACGGCCATCCTCGTCGGCATAAAAAAACACCGCGCTGGCGCGGTGTCGTACAGAAAGTGGTAGGCGCGATTGGACTCGAACCAACGACCCCCACCACGTCAAGGG
>CAYVOU010000070.1:0-7223 GCA_964453295.1 uncultured Gammaproteobacteria bacterium | reverse complement strand
GGCGCGAGATGGTCGTGCTCGCTGCGATGGGACCGGCGCCCAGCCCGGCCTGCGAAATACTCTGCAGCAGGTCGGGAACCTCGGTCTTGCTCGGCAACTTCTGCAGCATCTCGCCCATGGTCTGCTTGATGGCTTCCAACTGCCGCTTCAGCGGCTTCAGGTTGGCGGCCTGCTGCTGCTTGGCTTCGAAAGTCTGCTTGAGATTTGTTTCTTTCTTCTGTGCTTCGGCGAACGCCGCCTGCTGGGGCTGCGTGTCGTACCAGTAGCCGGCCCCGAGGATAACCGCGCAGAGGATGGCCACGGCGCCGGCTTTTACCGGGAACGGCCAGCTGCCCAGGTTCTCCAGCGTCAGATTGCTAAGATCGATCTTTTTCGCCATTGCCCGTTTACCTGTCTCGTCAGCGCCGCTTGTTGCCGGCTCTGGAGCTGGAATCCTCTTCGTCGGAATCCGCTTTCGGGAGCACCTGTTCGAAGCGCAGAGTGAAGTCGCTCAGGCGTTCGCCCTGTTTCGTGTTGGTCGTCTGCACCACCTCCAGCTTCGGTGCGGTGACCCACTTTGACTGTTCGATGTTGCGCATGTAGCTCGACACGCGCGACTGCGATTGCGCCGTGCCCGTCACGGTGATGCTGCTGCCTTTCTGGGCAATGGATTTCAGGAAGACGCCGTCAGGCAGGGTGTTGACGATGGCGTCGAACAACCGTACTTCAAGCGGCCGGTTGGCTTCCAGCGTCTGGATCGCTTCGATGCGCTTGACCAGCCGTTCGCGTTCGCGCCGCAGGTTCTTGATTTCCTCTATTTTCTTGTCGAGCAGCTTAATCTGCCCTTCGAGGAAGGCATTGCGCCGGTTCTGGTAGTCGATTTTCTGCGCATAGAACAGGTGTACCGCGCCCACCGCGGCGACCGCGAGCAAGGCCGCGAAAGCGACGATGGTCAGGAAACGGATCCGCTGTTCGCGCCGCAGCTCCGCACGCCAGGGGAGTAGGTTGATGCGTGCCATCAGTCGAAACTCCTCAGGGCCAGGCCGCAAGCCACCATCATCGCTGGCGCGTCATTGTTGAGGATCTCGCCGCGGATGCGGGAAGACAGCGTCATGTTGGCAAAGGGGTTGGCGATGCTGACGCGGGTGCCGGTCTTGTTTTCGATGACTTCGGCGATGCCCGGCACGGCGGCACAGCCGCCGGCGACCAGAATATGGTCCACCGCCCCGATCTGGCTGGCGGAGTAGAAGAATTGCAGGGCCCGGCTGATCTCCATTGCCATGGAGGACTTGAACGGTTCCAGCACTTCCGGTTCGTAGTTGTCGGGCAGACCGCCCTGACGCTTGGCCAAGCCCGCCTCTTCGTAGGAAAGGCCGTAGCGGCGCTGGATTTCCTCGGTCAGCTGGCGGCCGCCGAACTGCTGTTCGCGGCTGTAGATGATCTTCATGTCCTGGAGCACGCTCAAGGTGGTGAGCGTCGCCCCGATATCCGCCACGGCGATGATGCTGCCTTCGCTACCGCCGGGCAACGTCTCGGCGATCAGGCCGACGGAGTTTTCCAGGGCAAATGCCTCGACATCGACGACCTTGGCGGTCAGGCCGGCGAGTTCCATGGCTGCGACGCGCACCTCGACGTTATCGCTGCGGGAAGCGGCCAGCAGTACTTCGACCTTGTTGGCTTCCTGCTCGGACGCCTTCAAGACCTCGAAGTCCAGTCGTATTTCTTCCAGCGGATATGGAATATACTGATCAGCCTCAAGCTGGATCTGGGTTTCCATCTCGTCTTCGCTGAGGTCGGCCGGCATTGTGATGACTTTGGTGATAACCGCGGAGCCTGACACGGCGCAGGCGGCGAACTTCGTGCGGGTGCCGGATTTCTTAACAGCCCGACCTATCGCCTGTCCAACCAAGTCGACGTCGGCGATATTGCGCTCGACCACGGCGTTGGGGGGCAGCGGCTCGACAGCATAGCTCTCAACCCGATAGCCACCACCGCTGCGGCTGAGTTCCAGCAGCTTGATGGAGGTAGAACTAATGTCTATCCCCAATAACGGAACGTGTTTTCGACCTAGCAGGAACACCGTTTTTTCCTTTTAAAGTCAATGGTTATGCGGCACATGTCGCTTTCCACATTAACTATTACGGGCAAATATAGCCAATATGAAGTTAAAAAACAAATTAAATTTTGCGAGTAATTTATTGCATTGCTTATGTTTTTAAGTTTCCAATCGTGCTTTATCGATATATAGGGGTGTAAGGTTTTTCCGTCACCACATGTTGCGTTGGGCCTTTAACATTCTTTTGCTGGGCTTCCTTGTCGCCGTCATCGGCGCGGCGGGCGTAGTCTGGACTTTGCTGCCTGGCCTGCCCTCAGTTGATAGTCTTCGCGAAGTGAAGCTGCAAGTGCCGATGCGGGTGTACACGCGCGACGGCAAGCTGATTGGGGAATTCGGAGAAAAACGCCGGATCCCGGTCAAGCTGGCCAACGTGCCGCCTTTGGTGATCCACGCCTTTCTCGATGCCGAGGACGACCGCTTCTACCAGCACCCGGGCGTCGATTGGCAAGGGCTGGTGCGCGCCGGTATCCGGGTTGTCCAAGAAGGTGAACTGTCGCAGGGCGGCAGTACCATCACCATGCAGCTCGCCCGCAACCTGTTCCTTACGCCTGAAAAGAAAATCATCCGCAAAGTTCGGGAAATCCTGCTTGCGCTGGAAATCGAGCACGAGTTCAGCAAGGACAAGATCCTCGAGCTGTACCTGAACTTGGTCTTCCTGGGTCAGCGCGCCTACGGTGTGGGCGCGGCGGCCGAGGTTTACTACGGCACCGATCTTCAGCATCTGACCATCGCGCAGGTCGCAATGATCGCCGGTCTGCCGCAGGCGCCATCGGCGCTGAATCCTGTCAGGAGCCCGGCGCGGGCGCGGGTGCGGCGCGCCTATGTACTGCGGCGACTCCTAGAGAAAGGCCACATTACTCAGGTCCAGTACAAGGAGGCCATGGCCTCGCCGGTCGCCACCTACGTTCACGCCCTGCCCATCCAGGTCGAGGCACCCGACGTTGCCGAGATGGTGCGGACCGAAATGAACTCGCGCTACGGAGAGGAGGCCGCGACCACGTCGGGCTTCCGCGTTTACACGACTCTTGATTCGAAGCTTCAGGATGACGCCAACCTGGCGCTGCGCAAGGCGCTAATCGACTATGACCGGCGCCACGGCTACCGCGGCCCAGAGAAGCACGTCAACCTGCCCGAGGGAGCCGGCCAGACGCAATGGGTCGATGCGATCAAGGATCTGGATCCGGTGGGCGGACTGGATCCGGCCGTGGTGGTGAAGGTGGCGGATCGATCGGTACAGGTCTGGACACAGGGCGATGGCCTCGTCACGGTTGACTGGTCCGGCCTGTCCTGGGCCCGCTCCTATATCAACCGAAATGCACGTGGGCCGGCGCCAAAGACCGCGGGCGACATACTGAAGGTTGGTGACATCATCCGCCTCCAGCGTATCGGGCCGGACGATGCCGAAGGCGGCAAGCCCGCGCCAACCGCCGGCGGCGATACCGACGATGGCAAGGCAGGCTGGAAACTGGCAGAGATCCCGGCCGTTCAGGGAGCGCTGGTGTCGTTGGCGCCGGACGATGGCGCCATCAGGGCGCTGGTCGGCGGATTTGATTTTTCGACCAGCCAGTTCAATCGCGTCACCCAGGCATTCCGGCAACCGGGATCCAATATAAAACCTTTCATCTATTCGGCGTCGCTGGATTCCGGCTTCACGCCGGCGAGCATCATCAACGATGCGCCTATTGTTTTTGACGCACCCGGACTGGACAGCACTTGGCGTCCCGAAAACTATGCCGGCAAGTACGTCGGCCCGACGCGGTTGCGCGAAGCGCTGACCGAGTCGCGCAACCTGGTCTCGATCCGCATCCTTCGCGCCATCGGTATCGATTACGCGATCAATTACCTCAAGCGCTTCGGCTTCGACGAAAACCGCCTCCCGCACAATCTGTCGCTGGCGCTCGGCACCCCGACGCTGTCGCCACTTGAGATCGCCAACGGCTATGCGATTTTCGCCAATGGCGGCTACAAGGTCTCGTCCTATTTCATTGACCATATCGAAGGCAGCGACGGTAAGATGATAATGCAAAGCCAACCTGACAGGGTGTGCCGCGACTGCGATGCTGCCGCCACCACAGCGGCTGCCGCGGTCTCGGGCGCGCCGACCAGCACCGCCACGGGCGGCGCGGCGACCGCCGTTCCCACCGCAGCGCCAGATCAGGGAGAGGACAACCACATTGCCAAGCGCGTGATCGGCGCCCGGAACTGCTGGTTGATGACTTCCATCATGCGAGACGTGATCCGTTACGGTACCGGCCGGCGCGCGAAGGTACTCAATCGCACGGACCTGGCCGGCAAGACCGGAACCACCAACGAACAAAAGGACGCCTGGTTTTCCGGTTTCAACGCCAAGCTCGAAACCACGGTCTGGGTCGGCTTCGACCAGGTGCAGCCGCTGGGCCGATACGAGACCGGCGCGCACGCGGCGCTGCCCGCCTGGATCGAATACATGCGCCGGGCGCTGGACGACTCACCGGAAGCGATACTGCCGCAGCCGCCGGGCCTGGTTACGGTCAAGATCGATCCCAGCACCGGCCTGCTCGCCGGCGCCAACGATCCCAACGCGATCTTCGAGACTTTCCGCGCCAACCAGGTGCCGCAGGCGAGCCCGTCGGGCGGCAGCGGATATGCCGGCGGTGCCAGTCATGGCGGTGCGAGGGAGCAGCTTTTTTAGCAGGCCGCACTGACCGCGCAACGCGGACGACGGACCCGGGTATGCGAGCGAAAAAACGGCGTAACGGTGGCGATGTCAGAGCGCAGCTGGCCGAGATGGCGGCGCGCCTGATGTTCGAGGATGGCGCACTGGGTTTCGGCGCGGCGCGGCGCAAGGCACAGGAGAGATTGGGATGCGGCGCCTGGCGCGATCTGCCCGACAATCGCGAGATCGAAGCGGCGTTAATCGCCTACCAGAGATTGTTCGGCGGTGACGCGCATCGCCAACGGGTGATCGCGCTGCGGCGGCAGGCGGTGGAGGCGATGCGTTTTCTCGCTCCCTTCGAGCCGCGCCTGGTGGGCGCGGTTTTGAGCGGCACGGCCGGCGAGCATGCGCCGGTCACCTTGCACCTTTTCGCGGAACCGTTTGAAGAGGTCATGCTTTTTCTTGATGAGCGTGCCATTCCCTACGAACTCGGCGAGCGTCGCTACGGCGAAAGCGGGCGTTCGTATCCGCGCCTGCGCTTCGTTGCGGGTGATACGCGTATCGAACTGGTGGTCTTCCCGATCCTAGAGCGGCGGGTGGCGCCGCCCAGTCTGATTGATGGTCGACCAATGCACCGTGCGGCGCTCGCGGAAGTTACGGGCCTGCTGGAATCGGAAACGATTGCCGGGCCGTGAACGCGGCACGGCCGTAATGCAAGCGCCCGTCTCCGCGGTGGCAGCATGACCGCGCCTCAAGCCGTTGTCCTGCGCGTCGCAATCGACGCGCCACTGCGCCGCAGCTTCGATTATCTGCCGCCGCCGGGCTTTCCTTTGTCGCGTCTGCAGGCGGGAATGCGGGTGCGCGTGCCGTTTGGGCGCGGTGTCCGGGTCGGTGTTTTGCTGGCATTGGGCGAGCATAGCGAGCTGCCGCTGGAACGGCTCAAGCCGGTGTCGGCGGTGCTCGATGAGTTGCCGCTGCTCGATGCGAACATGTTGCGCCTGCTGCAATGGGCGGCGACGTATTACCAGCACCCGCTGGGCGAAGTGGTCTGCTCGGGGCTTCCGATCCTGCTGCGCAAGGGTCGTCCCGCCCTCATCGATCGCGAGCTGGTCTATCGCCTGCGGGAGGGTGCCGCGCCGCCCAAGGGTGCGCGTCGGCGCGCGCTGTTCGAATTGTTACGAACGCATGACGGGGTCATGACCGCCGACGCCCTGGACCGCAATGTCTCCGGCTGGCGAAAGACCATGCGGGCCCTGCAGGACGCCGCAATCGTCGAGGCGGAGCCCTGCCGGACGGTCATGGCGGCGGCGCCCGACAATTTGCCGCCGGTCCTCAACGCCGACCAGGAGTCCGCGGTCAATGCCGTGTTGCAGGCCGCCGATCGTTACCAGGCCTTCGTACTCAACGGCGTGACGGGCAGCGGCAAGACCGAGGTCTACCTGCGGATCGTCGCGGCGATATTGCAGGCCCACCGCCAGGCGCTGGTGCTGATACCCGAGATCAGCCTGAGCGAACAGACCGTGTCGCGCTTTCGCGATCGCTTCGCCGAGCAGGTCGTCGTGTTCCATTCCGGCCTGACCGAGCGCGAGCGTGCCCAGGCATGGCTGCTGGCCCGCAGTGGCGCCGCCGCCATCGTGATCGGCACGCGCTCGGCGGTATGGACGCTGCTGCCGCGTGCGGGCGTGATCATCGTCGACGAAGAACATGATCTTTCGTACAAGCAGCAGGAGGGTTTTCGCTACTCGGCGCGAGATGTCGCCGTCGCCAGGGCCCGTCGCGACAATATTCCGGTGCTGCTCGGTTCCGCGACGCCGTCGCTGGAGAGCCGCTTCAACGTTGAACGCCACCGCTACACGGAACTGCGCCTGGCCACGCGCGCCGGCAACGCCGGGCCGCCGGCCCTCGGCGTGATTGACCTGCGCGGGCGCAGGCTCCACGGCAGCCTGTCGGATCCGCTGGTCGAGGCGATCGAAGCCACGCTGACGCGCGGCGAGCAGGCGCTGGTCTTCATCAACCGCCGCGGCTACGCACCTATCATGATGTGCCACCATTGCGGGGCGCCGCTGCATTGCAGGCGCTGCGACGCGCGCATGGCCTGGCATCGGGAAAGCGGTCGCCTGCTTTGTCATCATTGCGGTGCGGAACGTGCGCTGGATGCCGACTGCCCCGATTGCGGCGCTGCTCAATGGGTTGCCCTGGGACACGGCACCGAACGCGTCGAGGAAGTATTGAGCGCCCGCTTTCCTAAGGCCCGCATCGTTCGCGTCGACAGCGACAGCACCCGCAGGAAAGGCTCCCTGGACGCCGCCCTCGAACAGGCGCGCAGCGGTGCGGCGCAGATCCTGGTCGGTACCCAGATGTTGTCGAAGGGCCACCATTTTCCCGATGTCACGCTGGCCGCCATCGTGGATGCCGACAGCCGCCTGTATGGCATCGATTTTCGTGCCAGCGAACGGCTGGCGCAGATGATCGTGCAAGTAGCCGGACGGGCGG
>CAYVOU010000069.1:0-7236 GCA_964453295.1 uncultured Gammaproteobacteria bacterium | reverse complement strand
GCAGCATCTGCGCCGCCAGGGTGCCGAGCAGCCGGCTGCCGACCAGCCAGATGATCACGCGCCGAAACTGCGCCTCGCCCAGCTTGCCTTCCATCACGTCGTCGGTCATCACGGAAAGCTGCGGATCGATGAACACGAACATCATGACGGTAGCAACGCCATTGACGATGGCTGACAGGTTGCTGGACGTCATCCGCAGCGCCGGGTTCAGCAGGCCGGCATAAAGCGACGCGAATACGCCGACGGTCCAGAGCGCGACGGCGACAACGTTCATCGCCAGCATCCCCGCGGATATCTCCCTGTCCGTGGCGATCCCCCTGAGACTGGCGGCGGAAGGCATCACGATCACGTCGCGCATCTGCCGCGTTCCACCTTTGAGAAAGCCATGCAGCAGCAGCCTCGGCACGGACCGATGCGCCTGGAAGTGCTGGACGGCCTGGCAGAACAACCGTTGAAAACTGGGGATCAGGAAGCCGCCAACCAGCGTCGCCACCGTCGCCGAGAGCAGGAGCCAGCGAAAATCCGCGAGCAGGCCGTGCCGGGCCGCATGGTTCAGGTGGTCCTCGATGCGTTTGGCAAGAAACGGACTCTGGAATGAATTGGCGGTGCGCGACACCAGGACGAGGATGTTGAACAGCGCGAACGACACGGCGATGCGGCGGGTCCGGACGCCAGCAATCCGCACCGAATAAGCCAGGGTACCGATCAGGTGGATGATGAACGTGAGCAGACAGATGAAGGCAAGCTGTAGATCCATTTCATGACCCCCGTAATGGGAGATGGGTTGGGGTACAGCATGATGCGCGGGAGATTGCGGGCGGTGGCCAGGTGCCTCAGTCCGCATACTCGGGCTTGATATAGCCCTTGTAACGGTAGTACCACCAGCCGAGGTATTCGTGCACGACCTCGAGCAGCAGGTCGGGGTTGAAGCGGGCGCGGCGGAATATCGGCACTGAAACCCGCCCGACTTCGAAACCGACGGAACGGAAGCAGGCTTCGGCACGTCGCATGTGCACGGCGTCGGTCACCAGCAGGATCTTGCGAATGCCGCGAGGCAGCAGCATCCGCGAGGTCATCGTCGCATTCTCCCAGGTGTTGCCCGAGGATTTCTCCAGCGCCATCGCCCCCTCAGGCACACCCATGTCGTGGGCGATCGAAGCCATGATCGTCGCCTCGGGGCAACTGGACCCGTCCATCCCGCCGGAAAAAGCCAGTAGCGGCGCGCGCCGGTGTTTGTACAGGCGGACTCCGAGCAATGTCCGGCGCAAGACGGCGAAGCCGGGAGAGCACTTGCGATCGATGCCGCCGCCCAGCACGACTATCGCCTGGGCGTCGCCGGTCGTGTTGGGGCGCAACAGGGGCATGGAAAGTCGTTCGACGACCGGCTGCCAGTTCAGCGCGCCCACCAGCGCGAACGCGAGCAGCGCACCCACCAGGATGCCAAACCGGAATCTGCCGCGTGGTCTGCCATTAGCGCGTTTCATCGTCGTAACGCAGGTCCGGCGCCGACGGCCGGTAGGCGGCGTACGGCTTTGCAGGAGGCACCGACGGGCACGCTCACACTGCGCGTCACGAGGCTAATTGCGGGCATCCAGACCGGCAGCCACCATGGCAACGGCACGAAACATGGCGCGGCGCTTGTTGATAGTCTCTTCCCATTCGGTCGCCGGTACCGAGTCGGCGACGATGCCGCCGCCGCCCTGGATATGCAGCACGCCCGCCTTGATCACGGCCGTGCGTATGGCGATGGCGGTGTCCATATTTCCGTTCCAGGAAAGGTAGCCGACGGCGCCGGCGTAGATACCACGCTTGACCGGTTCCAGCTCGTCGATGATCTCCATCGCCCGGATTTTCGGGGCACCGCTCACCGTACCGGCCGGGAAGGTGGCGCGCAGCACGTCGATGGCGCTCAGCTTCGATCGCAGGCGCCCGATCACGTTGGAGACGATGTGCATCACGTGCGAGTAGCGTTCGATCACCATCTTTTCGGTCAGCTTGACCGATCCGATCTCAGCGACGCGCCCGACATCGTTGCGGCCAAGATCGATCAGCATCAGGTGCTCGGCGATCTCCTTAGGATCCGAGAGCAGGTCCTGCTCCAGCGCCAGGTCCTCCGCCTCGGTCTTGCCGCGCGGGCGGGTGCCGGCGATGGGTCGCACGGTGACGATGCCGTCTTCCAGGCGCACCAGGATTTCAGGCGAGGACCCGACGATGTGGAAATCGTCGAGGTTGAAAAAGAACATATACGGCGAGGGATTGATGCTGCGCAGCGCGCGGTAGAGATCCAGCGGCTCAGCCTTGAACGGGATCGACATGCGCTGCGACGGCACCACCTGCATCACGTCGCCGTCGATGATGTATTCCTTGATGCGCTCCACCGCCGCCATGTAGCCCTCGCGGCTGAAAGAGGACACGAAGTCGGATTCGGAGACGTGCTCGCGCGTCGTGGTTGCGTGGTAGCGCGGCTTGGTCTCGCGCAGTTGCATGGCCAGTTCATCGAGGCGCGACTCGGCGCGCGCATGAGCGCCCGGATCCGTCGCATCGGCGTGGACGATCAGATCCAGCTTGCCGCGCAGGTTATCGAAAACCAGGACCTCGTCGGTCACCATCAGCAGGATATCGGGCACCCCCAGCGGATCGGGGTTCTGGCCGCCGCGCAGGCGCGGCTCGATGTAGCGCACGGTGTCGTAGCCGAAATAGCCGACCAGGCCGCCGCTGAAGCGCGGCAACCCGGGGATCTCGGGGACGCGGTAGCGGGCATGGAAATCCTGCACCCAGGCCAGGGGATCGTCGACACGGTACCGTTCGATCTCACGGCCCTGTTCGCTCACCACGACGTCCTCGCCATGGATGCGGACCACGGTCCGCGCCGGCAATCCGATGAACGAATAGCGGCCCCACTTCTCGCCGCCCTGCACCGATTCGAACAGGAAGGAATAGGGACCGTCGGCCAGCTTGAGGTACGCCGACAATGGCGTGTCGAGATCCGCGAGCACCTCGCGCACCACCGGTACCCGGTTGTAGCCCTGCTGGCGAAACTCCTCGAACAAGATGGCGTTCATGACGTTGTCTTATAGATAGGCTGCAAGTTCTGCAAGATTGCCGATCACGGCATCAGGCCCCTCCGTGCCGATGTCGTTGCCGTGATTGTAACCATAACTCACGCACAGGATGCGAAATCCGGCGGCGCGCGCCGCCTGTATGTCGTTGACCGAATCGCCGACCATCACGCTCCGCGCGGGGTCGGCCTGATAGCGTTCGGCGCAGTACAGCAGCGGATAAGGATCCGGCTTCTTCTTCGGCAGCGTGTCGCCGCTGACCACGATCTGGAACTGATCGAAGATGCCCAGGGTCTTCAGCAACCGCTCCGTGAACTGTTCCGGCTTGTTGGTCACGCAGCCCACGGTGCAACCCAGGTCCCTGACATAGGCCAGGCCTTCGCGGGCGCCGGGATAGAGACGGCTGTGCCTGTCGCTGTGCTCGGCGTAAAAGTCCAGGAAAAGCTGCCGCGCCCGCTCGAATTGCGCAACATCCTCGGGCTCCCCCTCCAGGGTGCGGGTCAGCGCCCGCTTCACCAGGCGCTCGGCGCCGTTGCCAACCCAGAGCCGCACCTGCGCCTCGCCGGCGGGCGGCAGGCCCAGTTCCGCCAGCATCAGGTCGACGCAATGGGCAATGTCGGGCAGGCTGTCGACCAGGGTGCCGTCCAGGTCGAACAGCACCATGTCCGGCCGTGCGCGGGTCATCCCCGCGTCACCTTGGCGAGTTCGCCGCGCATCGCGGCGATGGTCGCCTTGTAGTCGGTCGTGCCGAATATTGCCGACCCGGCCACGAAGGTGTCCGCACCGGCCTCGGCAATGGCGCCGATGTTGTCGACCTTGACGCCGCCGTCGATCTCCAGCCGGATATCGCGGCCGTTGGCGTCGATAAGTTCGCGGGCGCGCTTGAGCTTGCCCAACGCCGAGGGGATGAAGCTCTGGCCTCCGAAGCCGGGATTAACCGACATCAGGAGGATCATGTCGACTTTGTCGAGGACGTATTCCAGGACATCCAGCGGCGTCGCGGGGTTAAACACGAGACCGGCCTTGCAGCCGAGGTCGCGGATCAACTGCAGGGAGCGGTCGATATGCTCGCTGGCTTCCGGGTGGAAGGTGATATACGTGGCGCCTGCCTTGGCGAAGTCGCCGATGATCCGATCCACGGGCTTGACCATCAGGTGGGCGTCGATCGGCGCACTAATCCCGTAGCGCCGCAGCGCCTCGCACACGACCGGTCCGAAGCTGAGATTGGGAACGTAATGATTGTCCATGACATCGAAGTGAATGATGTCGGCGCCGGCCGCAAGCACGCTGTTCACCTCCTCGCCGAGGCGGGCGAAGTCGGCGGACAATATCGACGGTGCGATCAGGTAGTCGGTCATGGCTTAGGTTCCGGCGCGGTCAGGGGCGCCACTTTACCGTATAAAGAAGGGGGTTTCAGCAGTGCGATCCGTGTTCCGCCTTGCGCCTATACTTGCAAGCATGCGGTTTTCCCTTGCCCCGCTCCTGGTCCTCTGCCTGCTCTCGGCGCCGTTACGGGCCGCGGACGCACCGTCGCCCGCCGGGAAACCGGCCGCGGCCGCTGCGCCCAACTCACCGGCGGCGGCCACGTCCCCAAAATCAGCGCCGGCCACCGGCACCGCGCCCGCGAAGGGTGCCGCGGCACCGCCCGTGGCGCCGGACGCGGCGAGGGAAAAAGCCATCGCCGGTGCGCTCCTGCCCAGGGTCCGTGCCGACCAGGCCGTGTGGCTGGACGTGGACGGCGCCAAGGTGCTGGCTTTGTATGACGGGGACATCGACGGCAAGCCGCACGGCACGGCGGTGATCCTGCACGGCATGGACGCGAATCCCGATATGCACGGCGTCGTCCACGCCTTGCGCACGCGCCTCGTCCACTACGGCTGGTCGACGCTGTCGGTGCAACTGCCGGTCCTCCCGCCCGGCACGGCAGCCAGCGCCTATGCCGGCACGCTGACCGCCGCCGGCAAGCGGCTGCAGGCGGCACTGGCATATCTCAAGACCAAGCAGCCGGGACCGGTTGTGCTGGTCGGTTACGAGTACGGGGGCCTCGTCGCTTTGCAGGTTGCCGGCGGCACGCCAGCCGGGATCGCCGCAATTGCCGCGCTGGATCTTTCCGGCACCCGGGACATCCTCGCACCCGCCGAGGTGAATGCCATGTTGGAAAAAGTACGTGTGCCGGTGCTGGATCTCTATGGCGCGCTGGATTCCGCGGCACGGCTCGACCTGGCGCCGCCGCGCGCCGCCGCCGCCCGTAAGGCGGGCAACGCCGCGTACCGGCAGGAACCGCTCGCGGGTACCGACGAGCATTTTACCGGGATGGCGCAGCCGGTGGCGGGTCGGGTCAGCGCTTGGCTGGACAAGATGCTCAAGGTGCCGCCGCGGGCGCCTTGAGCGGGCGCCGGGGTAATGAACCCACCTTCCGGCATGCCGCGCGCGTTGCGGCCTTACAATTCGGTGCTAAACGCGGTCACGCCGCTCCAGTCCGGCGGCGGTTGGCTGGCGCGGTATTGCGCGATCCGATCCAACATGAGACTGCAGTAGGGGGCATTGAATCCCGCGTCTCGCAGGCCGGTGAAATGCGCCTCGGCCTCCGGCCAGTTGCGCGCATAGTAAGCGGCCAACGCCAGCGCGTGCCGTTCCAACCGGGCGCCCATTTCGGGTGTCAGTTCGGCACGCGTACAGATGGGCTCGTAGATGCGCGTCGCCCGGCCTTTCCCTTTCACCCTCACGTGGTCCACTTCCTTGAAGACGATATCCGGCACCTGCCGCATGGTCGATTCGGTGACCAGCACCTTGGCATGATAGGTGCGCGACAGATGTTCGACCCTTGAGCTCAGGTTGACGGCGTCGCCGACGACCGTATAGGCGACGCGGTATTTCGAACCCATGTTGCCGACATTGACGATGCCGGTGTTGATGCCGACTCCCACCTCCAGCGCCGGCCAGCCCCGCTCCTGGAATCGCGGCCGCAGGTCATTCATTGCACGCTGCATGTCCAGGGCCGCGGCCACGCCACGCCGGGCATGGTCCGGCTGCGCCAGCGGTGCTCCCCAAAACGCCATGATGGCATCGCCGATGTACTTGTCGATGGTGGCGCCGTGACGGTGCAGGACATCGGTCATCTCGGTGAAGTACGTATTGAGCATCCGCGCCAGCTGGCGCGGATCGAGGTGCTCGGACATTGTCGAGAAATCCTTGATGTCGGAGAAAACGACAGTCAGCTCCCGGGCCTCGCCTTCGAGACTGAAAGCCTCCGGGTCGCGCGCAATGGCGTTGACGACTTCCGGCGGGACATAATGGCCGAAGACGTCCATCAGCCGCTGGCGCGTGTGCGTTTCCGTGAAATAGCTGGCCAGCACGTTGACGACGAACAACATGAGAATGGTCAACAGCATGTACTCCAGCGGCACGACGTCGGGACGTTCAGGGTGGTAATAGCCAAGCCAGAACGGCACCAACATGCAAATGAAAGTCAGCAGCGACGCCCGGATCGGCGACAACGCCGGGAGAAGCACCGAAAGCACGAGCCCGATGCAGACATACACCAGGAAATGGGAGCTTTGCAGGACTAGCGGCAGGTTGCCCTCGCTCAGCATCCTGAAGAATGGGCCACCACGAAACGCAATCCCGGTCGCTAAGGCGAAACGCAGCTGCATGAACCCCGCCACGTTGAGCAGAAAAATCACGAACACCGCCAGCACCAGCAGGGTGCGCAAAGGATGTTGACGAAACGGGGTGCTCATTTTTTTTGGCCGGGCATGCGAAGACCGGGTCCTTTTTACGGTTTGAATTAGCGTAGCGGGCGTCCGAAGCAGTCGGACAATCCAGCGGCTCTTCAGTCGACGGCGACACCCGGAAAAGAACCAAATCACACACCGAGCAGATACCGTGACCCGGCCCGTCGTATCCGAAATTCTTCTTCAGGAATTTGTTCAAGTATATCCGTATTTTGACCGCGCCCCGCCGCGGCTCCAGGCCATAAGAAATCCGGCGGCAAGCTGTTGAAATTTCGTCAATATCGTCACGCCAGCGACACCTTTCCGCCGGCACCGACCTGGCCAGCCGGAAAAACATACGTAAAAACAATATCGTGCAACATTGGCATGGCAGATGCTTTGGTTCGGCCAGGTATAAACTAAATCAGGGTTTTGCGGTTATGCACAATATAAGCATTCAAAGA
>CAYVOU010000068.1:3072-7303 GCA_964453295.1 uncultured Gammaproteobacteria bacterium | reverse complement strand
CGTGAAGCCGTACGGCAACGACAGGCCAACGTGCGAGTCGATGTAGTAAGCGCTGCCATCCTCGCCGAAGAATTCCGGTGAGTAATACACCTTCGCACCCACGTCAGGCGAAAACTGCACTTTGTCGAAGGTATAGTCCAAGCCGAAGTAGGCTTCGTCGTAGTTGTAGTCGGGATGGGTCTTGTTGGCGTTGCCCGGGTAGTAGTAGTACACGTTGCCAAGGTCGTAGGTCAGGCCCGTGTTGAAAAAATTGCCGCCGATGCCGACCGTCCAGTCGGTTTCGATCGGGTCATCCGTGGCCTGGAAGTCGATGCTAGACGCCCAAAGGCTCGCGTAGATGCCCAGCGGCGTGTACGAATAGGTCACGTCGCCCTGCACCGCCGGCTTGTTGTCCGAGTTGCTGATACCGCGGAAAACGTAGTCCGAAGTAATGTATACATCACCGCCGAACTTGTTCGGCGACTGGTCTGCGGCGTAGGCCCCGGTGGTGGCCAACGACATCAGGATCACTGTAGTCAATTTGCGCATGTTGCTTCTCTCTCCCATCGTTCATGTTTTAGTCGCCGATATCGCCGGCCGGCGATATCGGTTTCACTTTTTTGGCATTGGGCGGTACGCCGCGTCAGGTTTACCCGCGGCCCGGGATCCAGCTGGTACCGGCCAGCGGCACGCCGGCCATGGCCGCCGCTTCGACGGTGAGCCCCGCCAGGTCCTCCGGTTCCAGATGATGAACGTCCGACTTTCCGCAAGCCCTTGCCAGCGTCGTCAACTCCATGTTCATGGTCTGGAAATAGCTCTTCAGGTGGCGGGCCCCGTCTTCCGGCTTCATCCGCTGCTGCAACACCGCATCCTGCGTGGTAATGCCGACCGGGCACTGTCCGGTATGGCAGTGATGGCAGGAACCCGGTGCGGTGCCGAGCTTCCGATAGTCCGCCTCGGCGGATATTCGGTTCTTGCCCTGCACGTAATAGGAACTGTTGCACCCAAGCGCGATCAGGGTGCCCATGCCTATCGAGACGACGTCAGCGCCCAGCGCGATGGCTTTTGCCACGTCAGCGCCGCTGCGGATCCCGCCGGAAACGATGAGCTGCACCTTGCCCACCATGTCCATTTCCTCAAGGGCCTCCCTCGCCTGGCGGACTGCGGCAACGGTGGGAATGCCGGTGTGCTCGATGAACACTTGTTGCGTCGCGGCGGTACCACCCTGCATGCCATCGACCACCACGACATCAGCACCGGACTTCACCGCGAGCATGACGTCATTCCTGACCCGCGTCGCACCGATCTTCACGTAAACGGGCACCTTCCACTCGGTAATTTCGCGCAGCTCTTCGATCTTGATCGCGAGATCGTCCGCGCCGGTCCAATCAGGATGGCGGCAGGCGGAACGCTGGTCGATCCCGACCGGCAGCGTGCGCATCTTGGCCACGCGTTCCGTGATCTTCTGGCCGAGCAGCATGCCGCCGCCACCGGGCTTGGCACCCTGGCCCAGGACAATCTCGATTGCGTCAGCCTTGCGCAGGTCGACCGGATTGAATCCGTAACGCGATGGCAGCACCTGATATACGAGCGTCTTGGAAGACTGGCGTTCCTCCGGCGTCATGCCGCCGTCGCCGGTCGTCGTTGTCGTTCCCAGCATCGTCGCGGCCAGGCCCAGGGCCTCTTTGACATTTGCCGACAACGCCCCGAAGCTCATGCCGGCAAATGTAATTGGCATGGCCAGTTCGATTGGGCGCTCCGCATAACGGGTTCCCAGAACGGTCTTCGTGACGCAGCGTTCACGGTAGCCTTCGAGCGGATAACGCGAGGCGGAGGCGGTCAGGAACGTCAGGTCGTCAAAGGTGGGAAGCTTGCGCTTGGCCCCCATGCCGCGAATGTCATAGACGCCGCGGCGCGCCGCCATCTGGATGTAGCGCAGCGTGTCCTGATTGAACGTATGGTTCGTTTCCAGCGAAAAATCTTCCGGAAACGATTCTGTCTCGGGGCTCATTGGAAGAGGTTGGTTCATCGTTCAATACTCCTGGTTCGCATCGGGATTCCAGTTATAAAGCGTCCTGGCCGACGCCACGCGTTTGAAACTTTTCGGATCGAAACGGAACCCCGCGCGGTCCAGGAGCTCTTCGACGGCGGCATAGTCCGACTCGGCCATAGGCTCTTCGCGCGCGTCCGCACCAAGACCTTCGATGGTGCCACGCACATAGATCACGGCCTCGTAGAGCGAATCGCCGAGGCCGTAAGCGGCGTCGCCGCACACCACCAGCCGGCCGGCCTGGGCCATGAACGCCGACATGTGGCCGACGCTGCCGCCTATGACGATGTCGACGCCTTTCATCGAAATTCCGCAGCGGGAACCCGCATCGCCTTCGACCACAACCAGACCGGCGTGCCCCGAAGCTCCGACGGACTCTGACGCATAACCTGTTACGCGCACGCTGCCCGACATGATGTTTTCGGCCAGGCTGCGCCCCGCGTTGCCGTGAATGGTGACATCCGCCAGCGCGTTCTGACCGGCCGCGAAATAGCCAACAGGACCACGAATATCGATCTTGAGCGGCGCGTCGAGGCCGACGGCGATATTGTGGGCGCCGTCCGGATTGTCGATTACGACACGTTCGATGCCGGGATCCTGCAAACCGCCGTGCAGCATTCGGTTAAGCTGCCGCACCGAGCCCACGGCAAGGTCGAATACCATCGCGTCACCCGCTCGGCGACCGAACAGCGACGCGCATTCGTCAATTCCTTCGGCAATAGCTAGACGTTCCATACGTAGACCTGCTCCGGTTTGGGTTCGAAAATATAGGCATCATCAATGCCGGGAAGATGCGTCAACGCCCGGAACTCCGAGGAGATCGCCACGTAGTCGTCATTCTCGGCGACGACCGCCGGCTTGCAGGCAAATGGATCGCGGACCAGCGCCATGCCCTTGCCGTCCCCCATCAACAAGGTGAAGAATCCGTCCAGCTCCTGGAGACTCTGGTGGACCGCCTGTTCGAGCGTATCGCCTTCCGCGAGCCGCCACTGAATGAAACGTGCCGCTGACTCCGTATCGTTGTTGCTGTCGAAAGCGATGCCATGTCGCTCGACCTTCCTGCGGACGCTGTACGGGTTGGAAAGCGAGCCGTTGTGAACGATGCAGAAGTCCGGGCCGGCGACGAACGGATGCGCATGCATCGGCGTGATCTCGGATTCGGTCGCCATCCTGGTATGACCAATCGCATGTGTCCCGGTGCGCGATTCGAGGCGGTAGCGTTCCGCGACCTCGGCGGGCAGGCCGACATCCTTGTAGATATCCATAGAGTGCCCTGCGGACAGGATCTTCAGTTCATCGAACTCGTCGTTCAGGCTCGCAATCACCGGGGCCGGATCACCGGATGACTCCACAATTGCGTGCCGGGTATCGGCGTGCACCGACACCGTGCTTCCGAACTTTCTTTCCGAAAGCATCGCGGACACCTGCGCCCAGTCGAAGTCCCCGGTCGGCGCCATGACATTGACCCGCCAGGACCGTCCATCCGGTTCCTGATTAAAGATGGCGAAACCCGCCGAATCCGGCCCGCGCTGCGTCATCGCTTCCAGCATCGGCCGCATCAACGCACCCAGTTGCCCGGAAAGCGCCGGGGTTTTTGCCAACAAACCAACCAATCCACACATGTGCTTGCCCCTTTATCAGAAGAACTGCAGATACTGACTGACTTCCCAGTCCGATACGTGGCGATGATATTCGACCCACTCCATGCGCTTCAGCGCGATGAACTCCTCGATGAACGGTGATCCAAGCTGCTCGGAGAACAGAGGATCCCGCTCAAGCTCCAACAGCGCCTCGCTCAGCGACTGCGGCAACAGCGCGACGCCCTCCTTCTGCAATTCCTCGGGTGTGAATTTGTAGAGGTTGGTATTGCGAGGCGGGCCGGGGTCGAGACGGCGGTCGATGCCGTCCAGGCCGGCCGCGATCATCGCGGCCGCACCCAGGTAAGGATTCATCGAGTCACCGAGCCGCAGTTCAAGCCGCCCGTACGGCACCCGCACCATCGAAGTCCGGTTGTTGTCGCCATAACAGATATATGCCGGCGCCCATGAAGCCCCAGACAGGGTTCTGCCGACAACCAGCCGCTTGTAGGAATTGACGGTTGGCGACAGCAGTGCCGCGAGCGCGCGCGCGTGGTGCAACAGGCCGCCGCAAAAGTGATAGGCCAGTTCACTCAAACCCAGGCCGTTCTCGTCTGAATCATCG
>CAYVOU010000068.1:0-3062 GCA_964453295.1 uncultured Gammaproteobacteria bacterium | reverse complement strand
AGGTTCCGCCCCGAGGCGTCGCAAAGAGACACATGAATGTGCATCCCGTTACCCGTCGAGTGGGACATGGGCTTGGGCATGAAGGTGCAGATCACACCCAACTCATTGGCAATCTCGTTCGCCGCCATCTTGACGAAGGTCATCTGGTCGGCCGAGGTAACCGCGTCGGCGTAGTGGTAGTTGATTTCGAATTGCCCGTTGGCATCCTCATGGTCGATCTGGTAGACGTCGAGCCCCACCGCCCGCAGCGTGCTCGACAGCCGATCGAGAAAACCGCGGCTGCGATTCAGGCCCTTGTAGTCGTAGGCGGCCTTGGGCTGGTTGTCGGTCTCGTCAACCGGCGTCAAAGCACCGTTTTCCGTCTTCTTCAGCAGCATGAACTCGGGCTCGAGGCCGGTATTGCAAGTCCAGCCGCGCTCCGCGAGACGCTCCACCTGCCGCAACAGGATATTGCGCGTATCAAACGGATAAGGTTTGCCACGCACGTGGCCACGGCAAATGATGCGGGCGTAACCGGGCATCCACGGCAAAACTGTCAGTGTGTCGAGATCGCCTATCGCCATGAAATCCGGATCGTGCGGTTCCATCGCCATGCCCCAGATGGCGAACCCGGCAAAGCCCGCGCCCTCGGTCAGGATCATGTCGAGATGTTCCGCCGGCACCGCCTTCGTGCGCGGAACACCGTGAATGTCGACGAATTGCGCCAGCACGAAGCTGATGCGGTGCGCATCCAGAAATTCCTTTGCGCTCTCCAACGTCAGTCCCTTTGGCGCAGCCAGTTCGCCGAGCCCGCGGTGGTGAAAAATATCTGCCTGCAATCGCTCGTTCATACTTCCCCCTTTTTGCTTGTTCGCCCATCCGGCGCCTTGGCGCCCGATATTGCGTTTTGCGTTTTATACAATGTTATTGCAGCTTATGCAACTCGTAACCAGCACGAATCCCTTAGCGAGAGGCAACGTTCAACGCACCTCCCGCCTCAATAGCCCTATGTCACCGCTCGAATGCGTCGCGCAGCCGATACCAGCTTTCAACAACCGGCACGGCGAATGGCGTGACCCAATGGAAAGGATGTGAGTGGAACTCGAGTTCGTCGAATGCCGTCGCGCCCGCGGGATCGCGCAGTACCTTGAGCGCCACCTTGTGTCCGAAATAGGTCGCTCTCGAGACACCCGTGCCGCAGAACCCGGTGGCGTAGTGCACGCCATCGTGGATTCCGATATGCGGCATCGTGTCATGCGTGTAGGCGATGCTGCCCTGCCAGCAGTGGGTGACGCTTATGTCACGCAAGTCTGGAAACACCTCGACCATTTCCCGCCGCAGGTGTTCGAATCCGGCGAGAGTGGAAGGCGACCGTGGCCGCCCTACCCGTCCGCCCCACAGCATCCTGCGTCCGTCGGGAGACGGACGAAAATAGTGGAAGACACGTGCCGTATTGCCGTAGACCCGTCCCCGGGGCAACAGGCTGGCGAGCCGGCCCGGTGGCAGTTCCTCCGTGGCGATAATCGCCGACTCGATCGGAATGACGCGCTGCCGTACCCATGGCAGGGCGTTGCCGGTATAGCCGTTGGTCGCCACGATCACGTCCCCGGCAGAGACGGTGCGGCGTTCCGTGTGTACCTGCAGCCGACGTGCCTCATGAGCCACCCCGGTGACCGGCGTATGCGGTATCAACAACGCTCCCGCAGCCCGGGCGCGTTCGGCCAACCCTTTGCAGTAAAGTCCAGGATGCAGCGATGCGTCGTTGGGCAAGACCGAGCCGCCAAAATATCGGTCCGAGACGACCTCGCTGTGCTGTTCCGCCCTGGGCACCATGAAGAACTCGACGCCCGCGAAGCGACGGAGATCCTCCATTCCCCGTGCCATCGACTCGTAATGGCCGGGATGCACGCAACCACGGAACCGGCCGACACGCTGAAAATGACAATCGATGCGTTCGTGCTCGATCAGATCGGCGATGTAACGCAGCATTGCCGTGCCTTCGTTGACGAGATCGCGTGCCTTGCGCTCGCCGTAAAGATCGATCAGCTGGCTGACGGTGAACTTCTGGTTACCGCTGCCTACCTGTCCACCATTGCGCGTACTCGCGCCCCATCCAAGTGCCTGTGCTTCGAACACCGCGACGCTCCTGCCGGCGCGCGCCAAGGTCAGGGCCGCTGACAGGCCGGTAAAGCCGCCACCGATAATCGCGACATCGACGCATCCCGGCACCGATGCCGGTGCGGCTGACTCCGGTGGGCTTGCCTCCCACCAGTACGGCGTGAATTTCACTGTCCCGGGCATTTCCGTCCCCCCTTCCGCTGCGTGCATATCTTCTCCACGAGAACATCGATATTGCTCGTCATGCAATATTCTTGCATTTGGTGCAGTTTCTGTCTACGCTGACCAAGGTCGGCATTCTAAGGCCGGAAGCAGACACAGAGATCGGATTTCAAACCATCCATCAATCTGGAGACCTATTGGGGGGACAAGATGAGTGCAACTATTGAGGACACGAGGGGCGGGCAATCCACCATGCCCGCCGTCGACGGCGCGCCAACGGAATTCGGGTGGGTCGAAGAAGAGATGGGCGAGCTGCACAGGACCATCGGCTGGAAGGACGCTTTCTGGGTGGCCAGCGGCGTTCCGGCCCTTGTGCTGTTTTCGATCGGCGGTATCGCTGCGACAGTAGGCCGGCCTTCGTGGTTGTGTTGGACACTGTCGGTACTGTTCGGCTTTTTCCAGGCCTTCGTCTACGCGGAGATCGCCGGCCTGTTTCCCGGCAAATCCGGCGGTGCATCGATCTACGGTGCCGCCGCCTGGGTGCGCTACAGCAAAATCATCGCCCCATTGTCGGTATGGTCGAACTGGCTTGCCTGGACGCCCGTCCTGACCATCGGCAGTGGCATCGCCGCCGGCTACATCCTTACCGCGCTGTTTCCGGCGCATTCGGTAATCAACACCTGGCATTTGACGCTGTTGGATCTAAGCGCGCTCAAAACAGGCCTCTCTATCCGCATCAACGCGCAATTCGTTATCGCCGCGGCGCTGTTGCTGGTCACATTCTTGGTACAGCATCAGGGAAT
>CAYVOU010000067.1:0-7322 GCA_964453295.1 uncultured Gammaproteobacteria bacterium | reverse complement strand
ATCGTTGAACAACGGGTTCAAGCGGATCTCGACGTGCCCCTGGGTGGCAATATTGACCACCGCCGGGGTGACCTTCTCCAGCATGGGGGCGAGGCTCGGCATCGGCTTGCCGTCCATTGCGGCCGGAAAGTCGGCACGGGCGCCGCGCACGGCCACAAACAGCAGCGCCAGGACCATCATGGCACCGGCCGTCCAGGCCAACGTCCTGCGCGGCCAAGGGTTCACCATTACCGCCGTACGTCCGCGCCGAAGCCCCGTCATCAGATTTTTCTCCTAGATAGCTGTGTTACTTCAGAATTTTCCACGGAAGAAAAGTTCCGGCCCGGCCAAAAAAGCACGCGGCCACGGACGGCTGACCGCCCGTGGCCGGCAACATCGGTACGATACCGCGCCGGGATCAGCCCTGCACGGCAATCTTCCGGGGCTGCACCTTCTCGTGCTTGGGAATGACGATTTCCAGCACGCCGTCCTTGTTACGGGCCTCGATGCGGTCGGCGTTGGCCGTATCGGGCAGGCTGAAGCGGCGATAGAACGTGCCGCGGGCGCGCTCCACGCGCACAAAGCCCTCGGCTTCCTCCTTGCTCTCGACCTTGCGCTCGCCCTTGATGCTAAGCACGCCGTCTTCCATCGTGATGTCGATGTCCTTGACCTCCACGCCCGGCAGGTCGGCGTAAATGACGAACCGGTTGGCCTCTTCCTTGATGTCGACGGTCGGAGTCCAGTGGCTGGTGACCACATTGGAATTGTCGCCCTGGCGGGCATCGCCCACCCGGTTCTCGAAGAGTTGGTTCAAATCGCGCTGCAACTGCCCAAACATATCCCAGGGTTGATAACGTACCAGTGCCATGTTCATTTCCTCCAATTTGTTCGCGTTCACGCGCCAATCGCGCGCCATGTACGAAGAAATGGAGATTGCCCCGCGGATTTCAAGAGGCCCCGGGCGGACACCCGGCAGCGACGGCTAGACCCAGTAGGCGACCGTGGTCATCACCTTGGATTGCAGGCGCATCAAGGTCTTGACCGGCAAGGGCAATTCGGCGGCACCGGCATCCCTGGCCATGCGCGCGTGCTTTTCCTCGTCGCTCTGCATCTGGGCCAGGATCGCCCGGGTGCGCCTGTCACCGGCCGCCAGACGGCCGAGGTGGTCGGACAGGTGCACTACCACCTGATCCTCGGTTTCGACCACGAACCCGAGGTTCCATTTGTCCCCCACCGCCCCGGCCGCGGCACCGATAGCGAAGGATCCGAGGTACCACAGGGGATTCAGGTAGCTGGTCCGGCCGTTCAGCTCCGCCAGCCGCAACTCGCACCAGTTCAGGTGGTCATTTTCCTCGTCCGCGGCCTGCTGCATCCGCTCCTGCACCTCCGGGTCCCGGGCGGTAAGGGCCTGGGCGGCGTAAAGGGCCTGGGCGCAAATTTCGCCGGTATGGTTGACCCGCATCAGGCCCTCCGACCGCCGCCGTTCCGCGGGATTCAGCACCGGCCCGGCCTCGGTTCCGGCCGGATATGGCCGCTGGCTGGCGGGCGCGGGCGCGAAAACAGCCCGGATCCCGTCGTCAAATGCCGCTATCGCGCGGTCCAGCAAGGACAAATTTCGCTCAAACATTGGCGCCAACCCGGCTATAATGCGCCTCCCGTCCGGCCGGGCAGCCCGGCCGCGTAGGCGGCTGATTTATATTGACAGTCCGGTTATCAATCCGTACCATTTCCAGCCTTTTTCACGGGGTCTCACATGAAAACGTTTATTGCCAAGCCCGCCGAGGTCAAACGCGACTGGTTCGTGCTCGACGCGACCGATCAGGTCCTGGGCCGTCTCGCCACCGAAGTGGCTCGTCGCCTGCGCGGCAAGCATAAGCCCGAGTACACGCCGCACACCGACACCGGCGATTACATCGTCGTGGTCAACGCCGAAAAGATCAAGGTCACCGGCCGCAAGACCACCGACAAGATGTACTACCGGCATTCCGGCTACCCGGGTGGCATCAAGGAGACCTCGTTCGAGAAGATGATTCAGAAAGCGCCCGCCAAGGTCATCGAGATTGCAGTCAAGGGCATGCTGCCGCGCGGTCCGCTGGGCCGGCAGATGTTCCGCAAGCTCAAGGTCTACGCCGGCACCGAACACATGCACAGCGCGCAGCAGCCGCAGAAACTGGAACTCTAAGCCATGGCAGAACAGCACTATTACGCAACCGGTCGCCGCAAGAGTTCTTCGGCGCGGGTCTATCTCCAACGCGGTCAGGGCGGCATCCACGTCAACGGCCGTGAACTGAACATCTACTTCGGCCGCGAGACCGCCCGCATGATCGTTCGCCAGCCGCTGGAAACGGTCAACATGCCCAAGGATTTCGACATCAAGGTGCAGGTCAGCGGCGGCGGCGTCTCCGGCCAGGCCGGCGCAGTCCGTCACGGCATCGCCCGCGCCCTGATTGCCTATGACGAAACACTGCGCAGCCCGCTGCGCAAGGCCGGTTTCGTCACCCGCGATTCGCGCGAAGTCGAACGTAAGAAGGTTGGTTTGCACAAGGCGCGCAAGCGTCCGCAGTACTCGAAGCGTTAAGCCCTCTAAGGCTTGTTCACCGGGGCCCGCTCGGGCCCCGGCATCTCGACATTCCGGTGCCGCTCGCGGCGGTGTCGGGGGACCCAAGGTCCTGGTGTTGCACCCCGTCCGAATCAACTGGGGGATCGTCTAACGGTAGGACAACGGACTCTGACTCCGTTTATCCAGGTTCGAATCCTGGTCCCCCAGCCATTTCCCTTCACCCCCGCCTTTCGGCTTTTCAGTCTTCCAGGTCAATAGACCATCACTTTGCCTCGCCGGCTGAGAAGCGCCGCGGGTTTCGTGGCACGGCAGTATCTTTCCGGATAAGGCGTCGTGAGGCGAACCAGGGAACGGCACGGCTAGTGCGAGGGCAGAAGCGACGCGGGTAGCGGATTGGCCGGGCCGGTGGCGCGCCAGCCGTGGCTGCGCGCGTAGGCGTGCAGGTCGGCGAGGCGCTGTTCCGTGAGCGGGTGGTCGGAGAAGAAACCCGGGCGTTTGTGCGGCGAATTGGCCTCCAATGTTTCAAACACCGCGAACAGGCGATCCACGCCGCCGATATCGCCGTACTCGGCCTCTATTGCCTCCAGTGCGGCCAGATCTGCCGCGCTCTCCTGCTCGCGACTGAACTTGAGCGACTCCAGCTGGCCGACATTGCCGGCGAGATTGGGCAACAGGTCGCTGCCGCTCAAGCCCGCCAGGCTGGTAAGTGCCAGGCCCACGACCACGCCTCGGCCCAGGCCCATGATCGGATCGCGGTGGCGGATGTGGGCGATTTCGTGGGCCATGACCATCGCGAGCGCCTGCTCGTCCTTGAGTTTTTCGAGCAGGCCGCGGTCAATCATGATGTGGCCACCCAGCGTCGCAAAGGCATTGACCTCATCCGCGTTGGGCCGATAGTGCACGTGCACTTTCATACCGGCCGGCAGATCCATATGTCGTGCAAGGCGGTCCGCCAGGTCCTGCAGCCAGCGTTGCCTGGCGAGATCAGCTTTCTTGCTCGGATCCGAAGAAAAATTGGGACGGAAGCGATCCAGCAGTTGCTGCTCGGTGGAGAACGGTATGAAGCGCGCGAGATGGCTGGCGGCAAGTTCCAGGGTGGTGATTGCAACGATCAGGATCGCCAGGACGCCGCCAGCCAGCCAGGCGAATTCCGCCAGCGGATGCCTGGGGCTGACGTTGATTCCCTCGGGTATCTCGGGGTTGCTGTAATCCAGGACAGCGTCCCCTTTATCAGGCAACTGGTGGTCGCGGCGAGATCAGCGCGGTGCCGTAAGCCAATACTTCCACCGATCCGACGGCACCGCGCCGGCCTTTGGATATCGAGGACGTCTCCATCTTGACGTTGAACACCATGTTCGCCCCAAGCCGCCTGGCCTGCTCCTGCATGCGCAAAATCGCCTCGCGCCGGGCGCGGTCAATCAGCGTTTCATAACTGGTTACGCGGCCCCCGACGATGTTGCGCAGACCGGCGATCAACTTCTTGAAGTAGTCGACGGAGATAACGACATTGCCGGTCACCAGCTGCGTCTCGACTTTCGCCATGTCCGGCGGCAGATGTTTGCTGGCGATGACCGGGATCCGGCGGCGCAATACCGCTTCGCGCTGGCGGATGGACTTGTAGTGGCCATTCTCGATCAACCGGCCGAACACATAGCCTACCGTCAACAGAACGAGGAAGAGAATGAGATTTTCCATGTTCGTCGCGCCGTCGGCTATTCGATCACGACCGCGGTGCCGTAAGCAAACAGCTCCGAGGCACCCTGCGTGATGGATGACGTGGAAAAGCGTATGTTGAGAACTGCATTGGCGCCGACTGCCTGGGCCTGTGCGGTCATGCGTTTTACGGCGTCGTCGCGTGCCTCAGTCAGCAGTTCGGTGTAACCCTTGAGTTCACCGCCGACGATGTTCTTGAGGCTGGCCATGATGTCGCGGCCGACGTGTTTGGCGCGAACGGTGCTGCCCTGCACCAGCCCCAAATGCTTGACAATCTTTTTCCCCGGCACCTGTTCCAGATTGGTCAACAGCATACACCCTCCTTTTTGGCGTTGTTGTCCTGCTCAACTGCAAGTATATCGAAACGCGGCGGTCTTCAAGCAGGCTCGAAAACAAGGGGAAAAGGACGTGCCACATTTCAATTTAAAAATTGATATGTCCTCAATTACTTGTGGCCCTTGTTGTTCGGCGGCCAGCGATGAGATAGAGCATGGAATAAGCCCCCTCGACATCAGCACGAAAAGCTTTGATGGCGTTATCGCAGGTGCGCCACACCATGGGTGCGGACGCGCACTCGGTGTGGGAATGCCATACCGCGACAAGGCGGTCTGGTAACGCATTGAAACTCTTTCGCGCCGGCCAGACGAAACACCGGTACCCGAGGGGGCCCGCTCCTGAACCTCGACGTTCACGCGTCAAAGCCAAATCCCTTCTCGCGAAACAGCCGCACGCAGGCGTCGACCGCGTCAGGATCAAACCAGCGACCGCGCTTGTCCTCGATCTCGTGCAACGCGATTTCGGTACCCAGTCCGGCGCGATACGGCCTGTGAGAGGACATTGCCTCGACCACGTCGGCCACAGTCAGGATCCGCGATTCGAGCAGGATCTGGTCGCCTTTCAGTCCTTGCGGATAACCTGAGCCGTCCAACCGCTCGTGATGCTGCAACACCATCTGGGCAATCGGCCACGGGAAATCCACGTTCTTCAGGATATCGTAGCCATTCTGCGGGTGAGTCTTGACCAGCTCGAGCTCGAGTTCGCTGAGACGCCCGGGCTTGCTCAGGATTTCGGCCGGCACGCCGATCTTGCCGAGATCGTGGACGATGCCGGCGAGGTGCAGCCCGTGAATACGATTACTGTCGAGGCCCATCTCCGCGGCTATTGCCTCCGCTAGCTGCGCCACCCGGCGTTCGTGGCCGCCGGTATACGGATCGCGCATTTCCACGGTGGTGGCGATCGCCTGAATGCTGTCTTCCAGGCCTTCCCGAAGTTTCTCCGCGGCAGCGCTGCGCTCGTCGCGCGTACGCAGCCCGATGATGCCGAAGGAAAGATCGCGCGCAAGTTCCTCCAGCAGTTCGCATTCCTCCTCATCGAAGGCATCGTCGTCCTGGGCCAGGATTGTAAGCGCGCCGAAAGGCGGGCCGCCGTTCGCCCTCAACGGGAGCCCCAATGCCGCCTTCGCATCGCTCTTGTCCATGAGGTCCCGCCAGGCCGCAACCCTCGGATTCGTCTTGAGTCCGCGCAGCAACTGCTTCTCGCCAACCCGGATCGCGCTGCCGGTCACGCCTTCGCCATAGGGTCCGTCTCCCCAGGACATACGGATCTGCCTCAACATCTGCGCTTCACGGCCGTCACTGGCCATGAGTTCCACCGATTTACCCGGGTCCGGCCGCGCATAACCCACCCAGGCGGTGTCATAACCACCGGTCTGGATTATGGTGCGGCACATCGCCGTTAGGAGTCCCGCCTCGTTGGTGGCATGCACGAGCGCCTCGTTGCCGGCAGAGAGGGTCTTCAGGGCACGGTTCGCCTTGCGCAACGATTCCTCGTTGCGTTTGCGCTCGGTTACGTCGTGAAACACACCCACCACTCGAAACTCGTCTCCGACTTTCGTAAAGGTGGTGCTGATATCGGCGAAAAACACCTCTCCATCGTTGCGCTTCATTACCACATCCTTGCTACCTTTGCTCAGGCCCTTCGACTGCAAGTCAAAATCCGCCAACACGTCCTGGGCGGAATTCTCGGGATGCAGATCCACCACGCGCAGCCCGACAATCTCCTCCGGGCTATAACCGAGCATCTTGCAAAACGCGTTGTTCGCGCTGTCCAGCCTGAGCGTCGTGGGGTCGGCCACCGCGATGCCGTCGGTAGCGGCATCGAAGATCGCTTTCAGCTTGGCTTCAGATTCCTCGATGCGGCGTTGCGCACGCCGGGATTCGGTGACATCCGTCAAAATGCCCGTCAGCGCCGGCTTGCCACCCAATTCCATGGCCATGCCGTGAACTTCGACATCGATCAAGGCACCATCCTTGCGCACTGCAGGGTACACGTCATGTAACGTGGCCATCGTATCCGTCTCGAGCACCTGCAGATCTTTGAGCAGCCGCGACCGCGCCGAATCGGCTACCAGATCGGCCGGCGTGATCCGCATGAATTCGTCACTCGTATAGCCGAACATGGCAAGCCCGGTCGGATTGACGTAGATGAAATGGCCGTCCTGCATCATCACTATGCCGACCGGTGACTGATCGACGGCGCCGCGAAACTTGGCCTCGGAGTCGTGTATCGTCTGCTCGGCGCGCACACGTTCGGTGACGTCGCGAAAATACCAGACGCGGCCGTAATACATGCCCTGCGCTCCGACGACCGGCGCCGAATTCCGCTCCACTACCCTGCCATCCCGCATGATCATCTGGTCGTGGACACGCGCCTGCCGGTCTCTGTAGATGCTGCGCGTCTTCGCAAGGAATGCGTCGGGATCTACAACCTGGCTAACCACATGTCGCAGGACCGGCTCGTCGTCGGCCTCGCGCACCAGCTCCCGCGGGATACTCCAGAGGTCGATGAACTTTTGATTGTACGACAGGATCCGTGCGTTCTCGTTGACGAGCAGGATTGCGTCCGGCGAAGCTTCCTGCTGGGTCGCGATCACAGTGTTCCTGAACTCCGCCTCCCGCATATCGCGCTTGCGTTCGGTGATGTCCTGGTTTACCCCGAAGGTTCTCACCGTGTGCCCTTTGTCATCGCGATACATGACGAAGCGCACCGCGATATATCCGGTCTCACCGTC
>CAYVOU010000066.1:5175-7382 GCA_964453295.1 uncultured Gammaproteobacteria bacterium | reverse complement strand
ACATCCTCGCCCTGCTGCAGCCGCCGGATCACCGTCGATGCATCGATGCCGCGCTCTTCCCTGGGCTTAAGGTTGATCAGCATGCGTCCGGTGTTGAGCGTCGGATTGGTGCCGTCGACGCCGATGACCGACGACAGGCTTTGTACCGCCGGGTCCTTGAGCACGGCCGCCGCCAGCGCCTGCTGGCGCTGCGACATCGCCGCATAGGAAATCGACTGCGGCGCCTCCGTGATGCCCAGGATCACGCCGGTATCCTGGATAGGAAAGAAGCCCTTCGGCACGTAGATATACAGCCAGACGGTCACCACCAGGGTCGCCAGCGCAACCAGCAGGGTCAGGACGCTATGGTCGAGTACCCAATTGAGCATACGACCGTAGACGCGCAGGACGCCGGCGAAGAATCCGCGCGGTTCGCCTTGCTGCGGCAGCCGCGCCCGCAGCAGCCGCGCGCACATCATCGGCGTGAGGGTCAGCGATACCACCGCCGAGATGAGGATCGCCACCGCCAGCGTGATAGCGAATTCGCGGAACAACCGTCCCACCACGTCACCCATGAACAGCAGCGGGATCAGCACGGCAATCAGCGACAGGGTCAGGGAGATGATGGTGAATCCGATCTGCCCGGCACCTTTCAGCGCCGCCTGCAGGGGCGATTCCCCCGCCTCCAGGTAGCGCGAAATATTTTCGATCATCACGATGGCGTCGTCGACGACGAAACCGGTGGCGATGGTCAGCGCCATCAGAGTCAGGTTGTTGATGCCAAAACCGACCAGGTACATGACGCCGAAGGTGCCGACCAGAGAAAGCGGCACCGCCACCGCCGGAATGACCGTTGCCGACAGGTTCCGCAGGAACAGGAAGATCACCATCACCACCAGCGCCACGGCGAGCATCAGTTCGAACTGCACGTCATGCACGGAGGCGCGGATGGTGGTGGTGCGATCGGTCAGCACATGCACATCTATGGTGTCGGGCAGCGCCGCCTTGAGCTGCGGCAATAATTCTTTGATCCGGTCGACCGTCTCGATCACGTTGGCGCCCGGCTGCCTTTGGATGTTGAGAATCACCGCCGGTACCAGTTCACCGCCGACCGCGGCCCAGGCCCCCAGCCGGGAGTCCTCGGCGCCATCGATCACGTCGGCGACGTCGGACAGCCGCACCGGCGCGCCGTCGTGATAGGCAATGACGAGATCGCGGTATTCCGCCGCCGACTTCAGCTGGTCATTGGCGTCGAGAGTGGACGAGCGCAACGGCCCGTCGAAGCTGCCCTTGGCCATGTTGACGTTGGCGTTGGCGATCGCCGTGCGCAGATCCTCGAAGTTGAGGCCCAGTCCCGCCAGCGCCCTGGGATTGGCCTGCACCCGTACCGCCGGGCGCTGGCCACCGCCGATGCTGACCAGCCCAACACCGTTCACCTGTGAGAGCTTCTGTGCCAGACGGGTGTCGACCAAGTCCTCGATTTTCGGCAGGGGTACCGTAGCCGACGTGACCCCGAGAGTCAGGATGGGCGCGTCCGCCGGATTCACCTTGTTGTAGATGGGCGGCATCGGCAAGTCCTGCGGCAGCAACGCACCGGCGGCATTGATTGCCGCCTGCACCTCCTGTTCGGCCACGTCCAGCGTCAGGTCGAGGCTGAACTGCAGGGTGATTACCGAAGCGCCGCCCGAGCTTGTCGACAACATCTGATTGAGTCCGGGCATCTGGCCGAGCTGCCGCTCCAGCGGTGCGGTGACCGACGAAGTCATGACGTCCGGACTGGCGCCAGGGTAGAGGGTGGTCACTTCGATCGTCGGATAGTCGACCTGGGGTACCGCAGAAACCGGCAGCAGCATGCGCGCGATCAAACCCGCTGCCAGGATCGCCACCATCAACAATGAGGTCGCGACCGGCCTCAGGATGAACAGGCGCGACGGGTTCATTGCCTGGCGTTGCCGTCCGTCGACAGTGCCGGTGCCGAATTTGCCGAGCCCGCGGCGGCGGCCGGCGTGTTCCCCTGCCTGGCGATGCCGGCTTTCGGATCGACGGCCGTGGGATCCATGCCGGCATCGACCGGATGTACGCCGGCCACTTCGACCTTGACACCCTCCCTGAGTTTGTCGACCCCGTCGACCACCACCCTGTCGCCGGCTTCGATACCGCGGCTGATCTCGACCAGATCGCCGTTCGAGGCGCCCAGCGTCACGGGACGCAGTATCACGGCATTGTCC
>CAYVOU010000066.1:3734-5165 GCA_964453295.1 uncultured Gammaproteobacteria bacterium | reverse complement strand
GTCCTTGCCAACCACGTAGCAGTAGGTTCCCGGGACCCCACGCTGCACACCCGCGGTCGGTATCAGCACGACGTTACGACGGGTCTCGACGCGAAGGCGGGCGTTGATGAACTGGTTGGGGAACAGGCTGTCGTCGGCATTGGAAAACTCCGCCTTGAGCTTGATTGTGCCGGTGGCCACGTCGATCTGGTTGTCCATCGTCAACAGCCGACCTGTCGCGATGCGATGCTTGCCCTGGCGATCCCAGGCTTCGACGGTCAGCGTTTCACCGGCCTTGCGTCCACGGATAACTTCCGGCAGGCGGTCGGACGGGATCGAGAATACGGCGTCAATAGGATGGGTCTCGGTAATAACCACCAGCCCGGCGGAATCGCTGGTGTGGATGATGTTGCCGACGTCGACCTGCCTCAGGCCCAGGCGGCCGGCGATGGGGGCGGTGATGTCCGTGTAGCTCAGTTGCAGTTTGGCACTGTCGACCTGACCACGGTCCGCCTTGACCGTGCCTTCGTACTGCCGCACCAGCGCCTCCTGCTGCGAGACCTGCTGTTCGGCGATGGAATCCTCGGAAAGCAACTTGCGGTAGCGCTTCAAGTCGATCCGCGCATTGGCGAGCAATGCCTGATCGCGGGCGAGCTGTCCTTCGGCCTGCTCCAGCTGCACCTTGAAGGGACGCGGATCGATCTTCGCCAGCAGATCGCCCTGCTTCACCGTCTGCCCCTCCTGAAAGGCGATCTTGACCAGTGGGCCGTCGACCTGCGGTCGCACGGTCACCGTGTTGCGAGCGATGACCGTTCCCAATGCGTCCACGTAAACACCCATGTCGCCGCGCACGGCCGTTGCCACCTGCACCGGGATTGCGCGGGCCGACTCGGGGCCGCCTGGCGCGGCGCTGCGCTCCGTGCCGATCTCCGCGCCGGAGTCCCGGAAATGTAGAGCCAGGCCCACCCCGCAGAGCAGCAGGAACATTCCCAGAACGACCGATGCCTTCTTAGTTGCCATCACACTTCTCCCGCCGCGACGATGCCGACTTCCTGGTTAGGCCACCTTCGGGCTGTGAGCCGGGCCACCATGAATAGTTCAAAATACGAATAGTTCGATCTACTATATTAACTCCCATGCCATTCCGATCCCAATCCACACATCGGAGCACGCTCGACCAGTGCGCGGCACTCGTCGTCGAAGTCGGCCCCGTTATTTCACGCACGCTGAAATCGTCGATGCGTCGTCACGCCCCGTCGGTGCTCACAGTGCCGCAGTTTCGTGCCCTGCTGTTCACAGGACGCCATCCTAACGCCAGCTTGGGCGAACTGGCAGAATTTCTCGGCATCACCCAACCCACCGCGTCCGCGACCGTCGACCGCCTTGGCAAACAAGGGCTTATCCGTACGCGCACACCCGCTGAAGATCGGCGGCGGATGTGCCTGACGCTGA
>CAYVOU010000066.1:0-3724 GCA_964453295.1 uncultured Gammaproteobacteria bacterium | reverse complement strand
ACGGACAAGGGACGTTCCGTGGTCAAGGCAGCCCGAGCCGCCGCCCATCAACAGGTCAAGACGCGGATCAAGGGGCTGTCCAAGGCGGAACAGCAGACGGTCCTCGACGGCCTCGGCCTGTTGCGCTCCGTGTTCGAACCGTAAGCGACGATCCGCCCAATCCCCTAGAATATGAAAGGATGATTGCGTATTTGATGCTCGCCGATGCTCGGTGTAGAGATGTCTGACACACGCGGATCGGTGTTGGTCCTCGGGGCAAACGGTCATTTCGGCCGCGCCGTGACATCTGCCTTCGCGGAGGCCGGGTGGCAGGTGCGGACGTTTGTCCGCCGCCCCAATCCGCGGCAGGTTCGCGGGGTCGAGCCCGTTATCGGCGACGCCCGCGATGCCGGTGCGATTTCGCAGGCGGCAAAGGGGATGGCGGTCGTCGTGAATGCGCTGAATCCGCCATATACAAAGTGGCGGAAACTGGCGCGTCCGCTCGCGGCAAACGCATTGGCGGCGGCGGAAACGAACTCGGCACTGCTGATGTTTCCCGGTAACGTCTACAACTACGGCAGGACGCTGCCGCCGGTCCTCGACGAATTGACACCGCAATTTCCGGATACCTCCAAGGCGGAAATCCGCATAGAAATCGAGCAGCAGTTGCGTGCCGCCGCGGTGCGGGGCGTGAACAGCGTGGTGGTGCGGGCCGGGGACTTCTTCGGCGGACCCGACCGAGGCTCGTGGTTCGACCTCGCGATCGTCAAGTCCCTCCACAAGAACAAGGTGATCTACCCTGGTCCCGTCGATCGTGTCCACGCCTGGGCATACCTGCCCGACCTTGCGAATACCTTCGTGAGGCTGGCGGAACGCCGCGGGCAGTTGCTTGGCGCGTGCAGTTACCATTTCGCCGGGCACAGCATGACCGGCAGCGGGCTGCACCAGCTGCTCGAACGGATCACGGGGCGATCGCTGCGGCTTGCCGGCATGCCCTGGCGCCTCATCGGCCTGGCGGCGCCACTGTCCCCCATGCTCGCAGCCGTACTAGAGATGCGCTACCTGTGGGAACGACCCCACGTGCTGGACGACACGAAACTGCGAAACCTGCTCGGCAGCGTGCCGCACAGGCCGGCCGCCGATGCCCTGCGCCAGGCACTCGCCGACCTCGATTTGAAGGCCGACCGCTGATCCCGGTGCCTGCGGCCGGATCCCAGGCAGAATTTCCCGCCGGCATGCCGGGGGACACGCACCCGCGCAGAGGTCCTTCATCCGTCGCCGGTTTCGAGCCCTGCACGGAACGCCGCAAAGTTGATCCCGCTTCATGTCCCGCCCCTGCGTTAAACTGGCGCGGAAGCACTTCGATGCCAGATCCTGGAGTCCACCATCCGTGAATCCGCTGCCCGTCACCGGTGAACTGATCATGAATCTCGCCACCGCGCTGGGCATCGGCCTGCTCGTCGGCGCCGAGCGTGAGCGCCGCAAGGGCGCCGGCACGACGCGGGCGGCGGCGGGGATCCGCACCTTCGCCACCACGTCGCTGCTCGGTGCGGTGAGCGCCGCCCTCGGTGGCGCGCTGCTGCTCGGCGTCGCCCTGCTCTGCGTCGCCGGCCTGGCGGCCGCGGGTTATCTGCGCAGTCACGAACAGGACCCCGGGCTCACCACCGAGACATCGCTGGTCCTGACATTGCTCCTGGGCGGACTGGCAATGCGCGACCCGGCGATCGCGGCGGGACTGGGCGTGACGCTCGCCATCCTGCTGGCCGCACGCACCGCCATCCATCATTTCGTGCGCGACATTCTCTCGGAAAGCGAACTGCACGATGCGCTCGTGCTCGCGGCCGCCACCCTGGTGATCTATCCGCTCGTTCCGGATCAATATCTGGGTCCTTTCGATGCCCTCAATCCCAGAACGATATGGCGCATCGTTATCGTCATCATGTCCATCAGCGCCGCCGGACACGTAGCCGTCCGCGCGTTCGGCCCCAAGGTGGGACTGCCGCTCACCGGCCTGGCGTCCGGCTTTGTCTCCAGCGCCGCCACCATCAGCGCCATGGGCACGCGTGCAGTGTTGCACCCCGCTCTGCGGCGACCCGCGGTCGCGGGCGCGGTGCTTTCCACCGTCGCGACGGTACTGCTTTTGACCGCAATCCTGGCCACGACCAGCCGTCCGGCCCTCATGGCGATGCTGGTACCGTTGGTCTGCTCGGGCGCAACGGCGATCCTGTATGGCCTGCTGTTCATGGTCAGGATCATGCGACAGGACATTCCGGCGTCGACCGCGACCGGCAAGGCCTTCAGCCTCAAGACGGCCATTGGCCTGGCAGCCGCCCTGGCGGTTGTGCTGGTAATTTCGCGCGCCTGCAATGAATGGTTTGGCGAAACCGGCCTTATTGCCGCAACCGCGATCGCCGGCTTCGCCGACGCCCACGCGCCGTCGGCATCAGTCGCCGCCCTGGTCGCGGGCGGGAAGCTCAGCGCCGACGGCGCGGTGATTCCGATCCTTGCCGCCGTCACCACCAACACGATTACCAAGGGTATATTGGCCGTCGCCAGCGGCGGCCGCACTTTCGGCATGGAAATCGTGCCGGGGCTGGTGCTGGTCATCGCCGCGGCATGGGCCGGTCTGCTGTTAGCCGGTTAAACGGCCTTACGGCGGGCCACACGGCATCGCGCCGCGAATCAGCGCCGGTCCTGCACCTTCACCTCGATGTGACCCAGGCTTTTCCGCACGCAGGCCTCGATCGCGTTTCGGTCCGTGGCCATGACCACATGCCGCCTGCCATCGTTGCCGATGATCACATGCCGTTCGGGAGGCTGTCCGGCACGGCATTTCTCCACCACGGCAAGGTAGTGATCTCGGCTGACGTCCTTGCGCAGGCCGTGCAGATCCAGGCAATGCGCGTAGCTTCGGGCATCCACGCCCGACGGCAGCTCTATCGTCACCGGCGTCGCAACCTGCGCCTTTGCGGTATACACGCCGCCGCCGACATTCTGCGTCACCGTCTGGCGGCTGGCGGCCGCGCATTCACCCGCGGCACCGAGGTCATCAGGTTCCGCGGCGAGCACAGCGCCGACGCTGAGCGTCGCGATGGCAAGCGCGGCAATCATGCGGACCAGCGGCATAACGAGATTCTCCATTGAGATGGCACGATCGCCGCACGAACCACGCAAATGCCGCGTTGCGGACAACTCGCGGCGACGCTTTTCCTCGCTAACCATAGCAGCGGCGCGCGATCTCTGTGTTACGGTACTCGACTACCGGCATCGCGACCCGACTTGTTACGCGCGGGTTCGGTTGCGGTGCGCAATGGCGGCGGTTGCGCGCCCTCGCCAATCATCATTCCGGTTTCGCGCAAGCGACATTCAATCGATCCGGCTTGCGATGCAGCGCCTTAAAGTGAAGAATGTTGGCGCAAGCATTGCAATCAACCCATATTTGCCGAGGAACCAATGAATCCACGTCTGGCCACGCTCATCGCATTGACGGTTGCGGCCGCGCCGCTTGCCGCCGAAACGCCGAAGCAGCACATCATGCCGCCTGAAACCATCATCGGGGCATGGAAATGGACCGTGAAGAGCAACGACTGCACCGAAACCTACATCTACGGCAAGGACGGGTCGCTGTCCGTCACGAGCGGAGATGAGGAAACGAAACAGACCTACACGATCGACCCGACGCCGACGCCGAACGGTCGCTACAAAATCACCAAGAAGATTGTCGAGGATTACGGTGGCCGCCATT
>CAYVOU010000065.1:0-7391 GCA_964453295.1 uncultured Gammaproteobacteria bacterium | reverse complement strand
ACTTGATCTGCCATACGCCCAATCGGTTGGCGAGCGGTGCGAACACCTCCAGGGTCTCCGTGCCGATCTCGCGACGTATTTCTTCCGCCGCCCGCTTGGACGCGCGCAGCAGGCAGATCTGATCGGCAAGCCGCACCAGCACTCCACGCGGGTCTTCGGCGATGGTCAGCAGCATGCGGCGCAGCCTGTCGGCCTGCGCGGGTTCCGCGGCGGCACGGCGCAGGTCCTTGAGCGCCAGGATGCGTCCGGCGCCCTGGAGTATGCGCAGGACATCGCCGCCGACGCTCTTGCCGATGCCGTCCGCTTCGATCAGGCCCTGCTCGAAACCCGGCAACAGCAACGCCGCCGCCAGCGATTCCGCATCCAGGCCCAGCGCGTCGAGCACAGCCGCACATTCCACGCCCCGGGCCTCGGTTGCGGTGAGGGTGGAGGCTTCGCCGTCGCCGGCCTTGCCGAGCAGGCGGCGCGCACGGTCGATGACGGCAGCTTCGGAGTCCGTTAAACGCGCATGCACGCTTTGCAAGAACGATTGCGTTGGTGCATCCATGTTTGCGGCGAGGTTCATCGCGACGGTCCCGCATTCCGGACGATATGAGAGATCCAGTGTTTGCTGCCGGCGACCGGCTGGACCTGCCGGCAGACGGATACAAGGATACTCCGAAACCTGGTCCTGCCGCCCGCGATTCAGTTCAAAGACGGAGTTTTTCTTGCAGATCGTCGCGCCAGCGGCACTCAGGCCGTGGCAGGTTGCGGACTTTCGGAGTCCGTCGTCAGGCGCGAGCCATCCTTGGCCGCTTCGACACGCAGCTTCCGGTGATGGAAGGCCGCGACCTCGGGCCGGTGGGCGATGCTGATCAGGGTGGTGTCGGGCAGGTGCTTGCGCAGCACGCCGTATAGATACGCCTCGGTCTCACCGTCCAATGCCGCCGTGGCTTCGTCGAGGAACAGCCACGTGGGCTTGTTGAGCAAGGCGCGGGCGCAGGCCAGGCGCTGCTGCTCGCCAGGCGAGAGCTTCTGCGTCCAGTGCTCGTACTCGTCGAGCCTTTCGCTCAAGGCGTCCAAACGGCAAAGTTGCAGGGCCTCGCGGATCGCGTCGTCGTTGAAGCGGCCCGGCCCGGCTGGATAGCTCACCGTCTCGCGCAGGGTGCCGATCGGCAGGTAAGGGCGTTGCGGCAGGAACAGGGCGGTGCCGGTGCCGGGGAGATCCACGGCACCCTGCCCATACGGCCAGACCCCGGCCAGGGCGCGGAACAACGTGCTCTTGCCGCTGCCCGAGGGACCCGTAATGACGGTATGCTGTCCCGGTGTGAAATCGGCGTCGGCATTGCGCAGCAACACCCGGCCGTCGGGCAGGGTCACGGTCAGGTCGCGCAGCGTGATGCGATCGGTTTCGACATTCGTGACCGAGATCTTCTCGCCCTTGGCGGCGTTGTCACCGGCATCGACGATACCCTGGTGAAAGCTGGTAAGACGATCGACCGTCGCTTTCCATTCGGCGAGGCTGCTATAGGAATTGACGAACCAGCTCATCGCATCCTGGACCCGCCCGAAGGTGTCGGCAATCTGCATGAGGCCGCCCAGCTGGATTGTGCCGAGAAAGTAGCGCGGTGCCGCGACCA
This sequence comes from uncultured Gammaproteobacteria bacterium, assembly GCA_964453295.1. Lineage (GTDB taxonomy): Bacteria > Pseudomonadota > Gammaproteobacteria > JAJPIJ01 > JAJPIJ01 > CAYVOU01. The sequence continues at coordinate 5,772 of CAYVOU010000065.1, read as the reverse complement.
CGAATGGAAAGATGACGGCCAATTGCGAGTAGAACGCGGTGAAGCCGATCAACCTCTTCTGGTATCGGATCAGGCCGTACCAGTTGTTCCAGACATGCTTGAAGCGATCCATCAGGTTACGGTATTCATCGTTTTCGCCGCGATACAGCGCTATACCCTCGGCGTTCTCACGCATGCGTACCAGCGAGAAACGGAGATCGGCTTCGAAACGCTGCTGGAAAAAATTCAGGCCGATCAGCGGCCGGCCCATGCGATGAGCCATCCAGCTACCGCCGATGGCATACACCAGCGCCACCCATACCATATAACCGGGAATGTAGATGTGGTGGCCCGCGGCGGTGAAATTGAGTGGACCGGACAGTCCCCAGAGAATGAACACGAACGAAAAAAGACTCACCACCGAGCGCATCAAATCCAGCGCCAGGCCCAGCGTATTGGTCGTGAACGACTTCAGGTCTTCCTGCATGCGCTGGTCCGGGTTGTCCGTGCCGTAGTTCTTGAGTTCCATCTTGTAATACACGCGTTCGCTCAACCACTCGCGGAAGTAGACGGCGGTCAGCCAGCGGCGCCAGCGGATTTGCAGGATCCAGTTGAGATTGATTTGGATCACCGCTGCGGCAATGTATGACAGCGCCAGGATCGTGAAGACCAGGATCTGGTGGCCGAAGGCTCCCGCGTCCTTGTTCTGCAGGGCGTTGAAGAAGGCGTTGTTCCATTTATTGATCAGCACCGTGATGTAGACGATGCCGAGGTTGATCGCGATCACGGCGACGAGCAGGCCGCGCGCGGCCCATTTCTCGTCCGACATGGACCAGTAGGGTTTTATTAATGCCCATACCTTGCCGAGGTAGGACTTATCATGGAGATGCAGGATGGTATTGGGCATGAGGTTTCCGGACTGAAGTTATAGAGATTTCCCTAAATCAAGCTATTAGATGCCTTGCGCAGGCAGAGTTCTGCATCCGCCCCGGGAAATGTTCCTCGCACTGACGGATCGAAATGGCACCACGCGTTGGCGAATACGGCTATGGCGGCCGACGTCCTGGAGGTCGCGGACCGCGGCGTTGACAGGGGAAGCGGTCAGTGGGTGCGCCTGGCGCAGCTGCCGGGAGCGTCGCCGCAGGTGGAGCAGAGCGCGCTGTCCGTGCCGGCAGCGACTGTGCCGACGCTGAAACTCGATACCTGCTTGTCAAGGCCGCGGCTGCCGCAATCAGGACAGGCCGGACGGCTGCCGGTGCGCACCAGCTGTTCGAAGCGGCCGCCGCACTTGCGGCACTGGTATTCAAAGATTGGCATGTGTGACGCCCGTGAATGGTTCCGATGGTGGCGATAGTAGCCAATCCGAGGTTCGGAGTGAATGGGGCGACCAAGTCTGCGTTCAAATCAATGCTTAACCCTTTTCGGCGGCGGCTGCGTTTAAGTCCGGCAGGTCCATCTCCGAGGAGGTTTCGCAATGCGATCGATCCATACCGCGATCCGGGTGGCAGTGCTGTCCTGCCTGTTTGTGCTGTGTACGCCGGCCGCCCACGCGGTCGGGAACCTTGCCGACGTGACCGTCTATGATCGGACAGCAGGTCGCATGCTGCCCGCTTATCATCACCAAGGCCGCTATTATGTCGTCGGCCGGGCCGGTCACGAATTTCAGGTCAAGCTGCGCAATTGCGATGGCGGCGACGTGCTGGCCGTGCTTTCGGTCGACGGTGTCAACGCCATCAGCGGCGAAACCGCCGCCTGGGACCAGACGGGTTACGTATTGACCACCGGCGGCACGGCGTCGATTGGTGGCTGGCGCAAGAACACCAACTCCGTGGCCTCGTTTTACTTCACCCGCCTGCCCGATGCCTATGCGACCCGCATCGGACGGCCGGACAACGTCGGCGTGATAGGCGTGGCCGTGTTTCGACGAAAACCGTTGCCGCCGGTCGTGCCGTTTTCATATCAGTTGCCCGAGGCAGCCGCGCCGACAGACGGCAACGCGCCCGCGCGCGCCGCCGGTGAAACGGCCCAATCGGATAGGGCCATCGCCGCCGATGCCTGGCACAGTCGCAAGGCCGAGAGCCTGGGAACCGGCCACGGACGCCGCGAGTATTCGCCGGTGCGCTACACGGATTTCGAGCGCGCCACGGAGACGCCGGCCGAAGTCATCGCCATTCATTACGACAGTTACCGGAATCTCGTCGCCATGGGTGTCATTCCGGTGGAGCCGGTTGTGACAAATCCCTTTCCGGGCGCGCCCGGTTTCGTCCCCGATCCGCCGCGCTGAGGCAGATGGCCGCATTGTTCGAGTTGCCCGCGAACCCGTCGGCGCCGGCTCGAGGATCGCCGCAAGTGAACATGGGCGAAACGCGGCACGCTCGGGTTACACTGCCTGCGGCAATGGACAACGGCGCCACCGACGAAGACCTGATGCTGCGCTATGCCGCTGGCGAGTCCACCGCGTTCGATTGCCTGTACCAACGGCATCGCGGCGGCGTGTACCGCTACCTGCTGCGCCAGCTTCGCAATCGCGCAACGGCGGAAGAGTTGTTCCAGGACGTCTGGCTCAGTCTCATCAGGGCACGCGACCGCTATCGCGTCGAGGCGCGCTTTGCGACCTATCTTTACACCATGGCCCACCATCGACTGATCGATCATTACCGTCGTAGTGGCCGTATGCTGTCTCTGGACGTCTTGGGCCGCGGCGGCCACGATCACGAACCTGACGAGGCGTTGCCCGAGGTCGAGATCGCCGACGATGACTGCCGGGGTCCCGAACGCCAGGTCCTCTCACAGCAGCAGGGTGCCCGCCTCGTGGCACTGGTGGATAAATTGCCGGCTGCGCAGCGCGAGGCCTTTCTGCTGCGGGAGGAGGGCGGTCTGTCGGTGGACGAGATCGCCATGGCAACCGGCGTCGGCCGGGAAGCCGCCAAGAGCCGGCTGCGCTATGCCTATGCGAGGCTGCAGCGCGGCTTGAGAGATTATCGATGACCGACCCGCGACACGATGGCAACAATCGGAGCGATGGCGGTTCCGCCGACGAGCGGGCGTTGTCGGAGGCTTACCGGGCCCACGCCGGCGAGGAACCCTCGCCGGCGCTGGATGCGCGCGTCCTGGCGGCGGCGCATCGGGCCGTGCCTGTCGAACCGCACGCTGTTATCTCCCGCCGTCGCCTACGCATCTGGGCCGTGCCAGTGGCCAGCGCCGCCGCGCTGGTGCTGGCTGTCCTGGTGAGCCTGCGTGTGCACGATGCCGCGAACAAGGCGCCACCGCCCGCCTCGTCGCCGGTGCCTGCGGCGGACGTCGAAAAAGCAGCCGACAGCGCCAAAATCGGCGCCGCGAAGCCCGCGGCAACCGCGCCGCTGCAGACACCGGCCGCGAGCCGGGCGGACCGCGCCGTGCCGGTGCAAAAATCGGCGGCCGGGAACATCACGTCGTCGCCGTCACCCGCGCCTGCGCAAGGCAAGCCGGAAATTCGGCAGGCAATGCCCGCCGCCGAGGGTGCCGCCACCGCGCCGGCGCGGTATTTCGCCACGCCGAAAAACTGGTGGGCGCACATTCGGGAACTGCAGCGGCAGGGGCGGCACGCGGAGGCGGCCGCCAGTCTGGCCGCGTTCCGAGAAGCCTATCCCGGCGTGCCGGTGCCGAAGGACATCGGCGTGCTGGATGGGCACGACTGAGCGGCGCGGCTCGCGCAGATGGGCGAGCTTGCCCGCGGCCCGGCGCCTCGTCGCGCTTTGGAGGTTACGGGAATGCAGGGATGGTCGGTTCGACGCCGTGATCTTCGGCGTCGTGATGACGCGAGAGGATCATCTGGCGGATCTCTTCAATCCGCTTCGGCGGCAAATCCAGCATCAGCAATACGTGACCTTGCTCCAGCGTCCTGTCGAAGTTCCGCAGGTGCGAGTTGGGCGTGCTGATCGCGATCATCGAGGTGACCCACACGCCGAACAATGCACCGCCAACGCCGCCCAGCAGGACCATTCCCAGGCCCAGCCCGGTGAAGACGGGGTGATAGACCAGCCACACGCCAAGACTGGCGCCGGCCGCGGCACCGGTGATCAATCCGATCCCCATGCCGTGCATCAGGTCGGTCTTCTGCGTGACCGTGGCTTCCGGCAGCCCCTTAAGGTTGGTGCCCCGTTTGGCCAAAAAGTGCATATTCCTGTCCTCGACGTGGGCGAGCAGGAGTTCCTTTTCAATCTCGCGGGCGGAATGTACGTCGGGCAGGACGAAATAGAGACGGTTTCTCATGACACACCTCCGGGAAATCACAAAGAGGGTCGTCAACCATCAGTTGGCGGACAGTGCGACCGCACTGCCTTGATGAAGTATAGACCCTGCAAACCGGGGGCGTTCCGTGGCGCCCTTGGTCCCCGGTCCGTGACCCCCTATTATCCAGGACATGAAACGACGACTTTATGCCGGCAAGGATGTGCAACGCGCGCTGAGCATCGCCGATCTGCGGGAAATGGCCAGGCGGCGTTTGCCGCATTTCGCATTTGAATACATCGACGGCGGTGCCGAGGACGAACGGACCCTGGCATGGAACCGGCGCGTTTTCGAATCCATTCGCTTCGTGCCGCCGATGCTGATCGATGCCAGCGAGCGCAGCCTGCGCACCCGCCTCTTCGATCGTGATGCCGAGGCGCCGCTGGTGGTCGCGCCGACCGGGCTAAACGGCCTTGCCCATCATCGTGGCGATGTTGCGCTGGCGCGTGCCGCCGCTGCCGCCGGGGTGCCGTTTACCCTGAGCACCGTGTCCAACGTGCGGCTGGAGGCGGTGGCACGGGAAGCCAGCGGACGCCTATGGATGCAGTTGTACCTGTTCCAGAATCGGGACATTACGCGTGACATCGTCGCCCGCGCTGAACGCACGGGTTATGAAGCGCTGGTTTTGACCACGGACGCAAATTTATTTGGCCGCCGTGAATGGGACGGGCGCAACTATCGCGCGCCCGGCCGGCTGTCGGCGCGCAACCTGGTCGACGCGGCGCTGCATCCGCGCTGGCTTCTCGAGGTCATCGCCACCGGTGGCGTGCCGCGCTTCGAGAACATCGCCGATTTCCTGCCGCCTGGGGCACGTAGCGCCTCCGGTGGCGTCACGATATTCCCCAGCCTGTTCAGCCAGGACATCTGCTGGGAGGACGTCGCGCGCTTACGCGATATGTGGCCGCGCAAGCTCATGTTGAAGGGCATCCTGTCGGTGGACGACGCGGTTCGGGCCGCCGATCTGGGCTGCGATGCCATCGTCGTCAGCAATCACGGCGGCCGACAGCTCGACACCTGCGTGTCGCCGATGGAAGTGCTTGCGGAAATTCGCCGGACGCTTGGTAATCGACTGGCGCTGATTGTGGACAGCGGCTTTCGCCGCGGCACCGATATTGTCAAGGCACTGGCGCTGGGTGCAGATGCCGTGATGATAGGGCGTGCCACGCTTTATGGCCTTGCCACCGGCGGCGAGACCGGCGCCCGGCGCGCGCTGGAAATGCTGACGGACGAAACACGGCTTGTTCTGGGGCAGCTGGGTTGCCGCTCGCCCGGCGAACTCGGTCCGCATCTACTGCGGATGGAGCGCAATACGCGATGACGCGCGGGCTAACTGCCGCCCCGTTGCTGATGCCGGTCATGTTGCCGCTGTCACGGAGATCTTCATTGCCTGCGTGGCTATCGAAGGCGAAGATGCGTCAGTGCTGCAATGCACATGAGTCGCCGCAATCGCGGCACAAACCGATGGAACAAGTGGTATATACAGGAAAATATCGGCGACTACGTATTCCCGTCGGCTCCTTTCGG
>CAYVOU010000064.1:1602-7408 GCA_964453295.1 uncultured Gammaproteobacteria bacterium | reverse complement strand
AACTGGCTTCGCGTGACCATATCCGCTACCTGACGCCGCTGCTGAGGCAGGTGCTGGCGCAGGCCGGGCTGGAACCGCGGCAACTCGAGGGTATCGCCTATACCGCCGGCCCCGGCCTGATCGGGGCGCTGATGTCGGGTGCTGCCTACGGCCGCAGCCTGGCCTGGTCGCTGGGCATCCCGGCGCTGGAAGTGCACCACATGGAAGGCCACCTGCTGGCGCCGATGCTGGAAGCCGAGCCGCCGGCCTTTCCCTTCGTCGCCCTGCTGGTTTCGGGCGGGCACACGCAGCTGTTTCGCGTCGACGGCGTCGGTAAGTACCTACTTCTTGGGGAATCCCTGGATGACGCGGCCGGCGAAGCCTTCGACAAGACGGCCAAGCTCCTGGGCTTAGGCTATCCGGGCGGCCCCGCCCTGGAAAAGCTGGCGTTGAGCGGCGATCCCAAGCGCTTCCGCTTTCCGCGTCCCATGACCAACCGGCCGGGGCTGGATTTCAGCTTCTCGGGCTTGAAGACCTTCGCGCTCAACACCCTGCACAAGGCCGGTGACGACCCGCAGACCAAGGCCGACATCGCCCGCGCCTTTTCCGATGCGGCGGTCGACACCCTGGCCATCAAGTGCCGCCGCGCCCTGCAACAGACGGGCCTCAAGACCCTGATCGCCGCCGGCGGGGTCAGCGCCAACGCGCGGCTGCGCGAGAGGCTGGCGGAGGTCGCCAAGGCCGCCCACGGCCGGGTCTGCTATCCGCGCCCGGCCTTCTGTACCGACAACGGCGCCATGATCGCCTACGCCGGCTACCGTCGGCTCGCCGCCGGCCAGCACGAGGGCGCCGGCTTCCAGGCGCGGCCGCGCTGGCCCATGGCCGAGCTCGCCGCGATCTGAACGGCGGTTTCGTTCACAGACCGAATTCCTTTGTCACCGCGGCGGCAAACCCATCGCAGAACGTGTCGAAAATAGCGCGGTCCTTGGCACCGTCGGCACCGAGGGCGCTGGACAGGACATCGGAGGACGGCACCCCGGCGCTTCGCAAATGTCCGGCGCAAGCTGGACCCGCATTGGGCCGAGATCTTTCACGAAAGCGCTTTCCACGCCCGGCACGAGTCGGATCCGTTCACCGGGATCCGGCTGCGCGACGGCGAACCGGTGAGCAAGAGGGACGCCTATACCTACATGAGGTCGGTCAGCCCGCAGACCGCGCAGAAATCCCGGGCGCGCACCATCCGTGAGGGCTATCTGACCGGGATCGACAATCCGATCATTCGGCGCTCGCGGCTGATCGCCATGACAGCCAAGCTGAAGGCGCGCTTCGGGTCGAAGGTCGATTACGCGCCGGCGGAGTTCCGCAAGGCGATTTGAAGCGGGCCCGCCGCGAGCCGGGCGGCAATGCGTCAGCGGTTGCCGATATGGGACTCACCGCCGTTGAGCAGATTGCGGATATTGCTGCGGTGCCGCCACAGCAGCAGCACCACCATGATACTGATCGTGACAAGGTAGGACGTCGGCAACGCGAAAGCGTAGCCGACGGGCGGCATCATCAAGGAGGCAATCAGCGCCGACAGCGATGAAATCCTGAACACCTTCGCCATCAACAGCCAGATGGCGATGAAGATCAGGCCCAGCGGCCAGGCCAGGCCCAGCAGCACGCCGATCAGGGTCGCCACGCCCTTGCCGCCGCGAAAACCGAAGAAGATCGGGTAAAGGTGCCCAAGGAAAGCGGCCATGCCGATCATCGCCAGCATCGCGTGGTCCGCGCCCAGCCAGCGTCCTGCCAGCAGCGGCAGCAGTCCCTTGAGACTGTCCCCCACCAGTGTCGCGGCTGCGGCCTTCTTGCCGGCGACACGCAGGACGTTGGTAGCGCCCGGGTTGCGGGATCCGGTGCTGCGTGGGTCCGGCGCGCCGATCGCGCGGCAGACGAGGATCGCGCAGGATATGGATCCGACGACGTAACCGACCAGCACAAGGATGATGTCGAGCATGGGGCGCTATTGGATAGCAGCCGAGCTTGACAGGTCAAGACGGCATTGGGTCTACTGCCCACACTGGCGATACCGGTGAGCACCGGCGCCGGCCGGCAAGCGCCCCCTTTACCCGCAACAAGACCGACGATAAAAACGCCCCCTGATGGACATCATCTACCTTCGCGACCTGCGTATCGACACGATCATCGGCGTTTACGACTGGGAACGTCACGTCAAGCAGACGCTGGTGTTCGACATGGAAATCGGCATGGACAACCGCAAGGCCGCCGCCCATGACGCCATCGAAGACGCGGTCGATTACGGCGAAGTCGCCAACCGGGTGACCGCCCTGGTCGAAGCCAGCCGCGTGCAATTGCTCGAAACGCTGGTCGAACAGGTCGCGGAACTCATTCAAAAGGACTTCCAGGCGCCCTGGGTCAAGCTCAAGGTCAACAAGCTGGGTGCATTGACGCGCGCTCGCGAAGTCGGCGTCGTGATTGAACGTGGCAACTCCGGTTCCACGGGTTGATCGGCCTCGCGCCTGAATGGACTCGCCGCCTGCCCGTCGCATCGTCTGCTTCGGCAATTCCATCACCGAAGGTGCCGAGTTTTCGCCGGCGCAGCGCTGGACCACGCTGCTTCAACAACGCCTGGACGAATGGCGGCCGAAGACCTGGCAGGTTTACCGCCGCGGCGTCGGCGGCCACACCAGCACCCAGGGGCTGGCCCGGTTCGCCGCGGACGTCCGGCCGCTATTGCCGGCGATCGTGCTGGTGGAATTCGGCTTCAACGACGCCAACGTCTACGACTGGACGGCGTCGCCGCGCGTCGCGCTGGCGGATTACGTCGCCAACCTGCGAGAGATGCACCGACTCGTCGTCAGCAATGGCGAGTGCATTTTCATCATTAATCACAGCATTGGCGCGATCGATGGACGCCAGGGTAACGGTCAAAGCTACAATGACAACTTCGCGCCTTACGAAGCGGCGCTGCGGGAGCTGGCCGCGCAACTGGGCGCACCGTCCATCGACCTGCCGGCGCTGATGCGCGAAGTCCGTGCCGACCCGGCGCGGTTTCTGGCCGAGGACGGGCTGCATCTTTGCGTCGAAGGCAATCGCCTGTATGCCGGGCTGGTGTTCGGCGCATTGAAGCCGCTGTTGACGGGAAACCTGCAGAAGGCGATTTAAAGGAGGAGAGGATGCCACGTTACCGGATCTGGCTGTTGAACTTCATCGTCGCGGCGCTGATCGCCGGCTGCGGCGGTTACCAGACGCGCAAGCGCGCGCAGACACTGGACGAAGCCACCACGAACTTCGAGACCCTGCTGCGCTGGGGCGAATACGAGGACGCCTCGAAATACGCCATCGACCGCAAGGGCGAAACCGCCAAGATTGATTTCGCGTTCCTCAAGCACATCCGCGTCACATCCTATGAAATCACCGACCAGGCAATGGCACCCGACAGCACGAAAGCAACGGTGACGGCGGTCATAGGCTTCTACGATGACGAATCGGCGGTGCTGCACACCATGCACGACAAGCAAACCTGGTGGTACGACGAGACCGGCAAGCACTGGTTCCTGGGCGCCGGCTTTCCCGACTTCAAGGCAGAACTGAAAAAGTACCCTTGAGCCGCCGTATCGTCACAGAACTGCCGACACCCTCATCGGATGCCCTTGCAGTCAGTGCCGAACTGAGCCGGCGGATCGCGTCGGCCATCGCCGACCACAGCGGCTGGATCAGCTTCGAGCGGTTCATGGAGCTGGCGCTTTATACACCCGGCCTCGGCTATTACAGCGCCGGCGCCGCCAAGCTGGGCGCGGCGGGTGATTTCGTGACGGCACCGGAGATCTCCCCGCTGTTCAGCCGCTGCCTGGCTCACCAGGTCGCGGACCTGCTCCACCTGCGCCGCGATGCCGATATCCTGGAATTCGGCGCCGGCAGCGGCGCCCTGGCCGCCGACCTGCTAGGCGAACTGCAGGCACTGGGCTCCCTTCCCAAGCACTACTTCATCCTGGAAGTCAGCGCCGATCTGCGCGAGCGGCAACAGACACTGCTGCGTGAGCGGCTGCCGGCATTGTTCGGGCGCGTCGCCTGGCTGGATGCGCTGCCGACGGATTTCAACGGTGTCGTCCTGGCCAACGAAGTACTCGACGCGCTACCGGTGGCGCGCTTCAAAAAGAACGGGGAAGGCGAATTCGTCGAGCTGGGTGTCGCGCAGGGCGATGAGGACTTTGCTTGGTCGGCGGCCTCCGCCCGACCTGAATTGGTGGAGCGGCTGTCCGCCATCGAAAGCGAATGCGGCCCCCTTCCCGCCGGCTACACCTCGGAGGTAAACCACCGCTTGGCTCCCTGGTTTCGCGGCCTGGCCGAAGCGATGTCATGGGGCGCGGCACTGATCATCGACTACGGTTATCCGCGCCGGGAGTTCTATCACCCGCAACGCGTCGACGGTACGCTGCTGTGCCACTACCGCCATCGCGTTCACGCCGATCCCTTCCTGTGGGTGGGACTGCAGGACATCACCGCCTCGGTCGATTTCACCGCCGCCGCCGAAGCCGGGCAGGACGCCGGCTTCGAGGTGGCGGGCTACACCACGCAGGCTCAGTTCCTGCTGTCGCTGGGCCTGGTCGACCGAATGAGTGAAGCCGTCGCAGCCGAACCGGACAAGACGCTGCGCTACAGCCAACAGGTCAAGCAGCTCACCCTGCCCGGCGAGATGGGCGACCGCTTCAAGGTACTGGCCCTGACACGCGGCATCGATACCAAGCTGCGCGGCTTCAACCTCGTCAATCAGCTCCACCGGCTCTGAGCATTCGCGCTCCGCGCTTCCCGCATCGACGAGGAACAGAAGACACGGAAGAAATTCCTTCGCCCTCCTCCGTCGAGGGCGAGGCAGTGAAAGACGGTTGAATACAACGAGGTGCTGATCAGTCGGCGGGGACGGTGTGTCCTCGCGCCCAGGCACGCAGGGCCGCGATCTTTTCGGCCATGACCACCGCCAGTGGCCGGGTTCGCTTGATTTCATTGAGTATCATCGGCGTGTCCAGCGGCTTGTCCTCGGCAAAGGCTTCGTACAACGCCGAAACGATCGCCTGCTCGATCTCGGCGCCGGAGAAATCGATCGCCATTTTCGCCAGCAAGTCGAGATTGAAGTTCGCCGGTTCCTGCTTACGCCGCTTCAAATGGATCTCGAAGATTTCGCGGCGCGTAACCGCGTCGGGCAGGTCGACGAAGAAGATCTCGTCGAGGCGGCCTTTGCGCAGCAGCTCCGGCGGCAGGCTCTGGATGTCGTTGGCGGTGGCGACGATGAACACCAGCGACTTGCGTTCCGCCAGCCAGGTCAGCAGTGTGCCCAGCACGCGCCGCGACACGCCGCCGTCGACGCCGCTGCTGTGGTCGGTGGCAAGACCTTTTTCGATTTCGTCGATCCACAGCACGCAGGGCGCCATGCCTTCGGCCGCCTTCAGCGCTTCGCGCAGGTTGCGCTCGGTTTCACCGAAGAACTTGTTGTATAGCGTCGCGAAATCCAGGCGCAGCAGCGGCAGGCTCCAGGCACCCGCCACGGCCTTGGCGGCCAGCGACTTGCCGCTGCCCTGCACGCCCAGCAGCAGGACCCCTTTGGGACGGTCGAGGCCATATTTCTCCGCATCGCCGAGAAACGCCTTGCGGCGGATGTCCAACCAGCGCTTGAGGCCTTTCAGGCCGCCGACCTCCGTAAAGCTGCCGCTGTCCAGTTCCAGTGACAGCGTCGACTCCGCGCCCAGCGCCGCCTGCTTGAATTGCGAGACGTACTTGAGATCGTCGCGCGTGATCATGCCGTCGCGCCTGAGTGCCTCGCGTATCAGGC
>CAYVOU010000064.1:0-1592 GCA_964453295.1 uncultured Gammaproteobacteria bacterium | reverse complement strand
GTCTTCCATGCAAAGGCCGTGGAGGTGCCGCGCCAGCGCCTTTACCGCTTCCGGATCGAGATAGGAGCGTTCGGCCACCACCTCCTCTTCGTGACGTTTGATTTCCTCCAGCATCAGGTTCCAGATGACGTCGGCGTCCGGCATGCTGAGCGAAAATCGCGCGCTGTGCCGGGTAAGTTCATCGGGCAGATCGAGCTTGGGACTGACGAAGACCAGGGTGCGCGCGGTCTTGTCGTAGGACAGCGCAATCTCGCGCACCGCCCTGACGTTGACGGGGTCGTCGAAAAACGGGTGCGCGTCGAGCAGGACGTAGAGGCCATTCTGCGGACTCTTGTCGATCCAGCGCAGCGCGGCGCCAAGGTCCGCCGTGCCGGGCACCGCGCCGCGGTTGTGAGCGCGGTTGAGGCCGCCGGTGGCGGTCCAGGTGAAGATCGCCATGCCCTCGAGGTTGGACACGCGCTCCAGCATGCCGAGTACGCGGCTTTCCTCGTGCGTTTCGATCAGCACAATCGGAAAGCGCGATTTGAGTATGACCGTCAGGTCGCGGACGTCGTCCATTGTCTATCCGTGTTGTGGCCGCGCGTCGAGTTTGGCAGAGGTATTTTTCGCAGCTGGGCGGCAATTCTGTTATCGGCCCGGCTGACGTCGTCTTGAAGCCATGCCGCGCGCAACGAAGGCGTCAGCGTCGATCGGGCACGTCCGGCCGCGGCAGCGCATCGATCGCGAGCGCGCGCAGCCTTTGCAGTTCGGCGGCGATGGCCTCGCCTTTCAGGCCGCGTTCGACCAGCGGCGCGGGATCGACGCTTGCCGCCGCATTCAGCGCCGAAAGCAGGAACGCCCGCTGCGGATAAGGGCGATCCGCCAGGCCGAGCCGGCCGCGCGCATCCGCCTCGCATGCGACCAGAAACTGTTCGAAGCGGTCGCGCCGACGCAGTGCGTCGGTGGCCTGCAACAGCTTGAGGATGCCGGCGGACTTGGCCTCGGCAATGCGATGACAACGGCCGTGGTGACGGGCAACGATCTGAGCCAGTTCGCGGTAGTCGTTTGGCACGCGGTAGCGATCGCACAGCGCGTTCAGCAGCTCGACACTGCGTTCCTCGTGGCCGTGATGTCGCGGCAGGATCTCCGTGGGCGTCGTGCCCTTGCCGAGATCGTGCACCAGCGCCGCGAAGCGCACGCGCGCATCCTGCGACAATCGTGCTGCCTGGTCGAGCACCATGAGCAGGTGCACGCCGGTGTCGACTTCCGGATGGTAATCGGCACGCTGGGGAACGCCAAAGAGGCGATCGATCTCCGGAAACAGCTCGGCCAGCGCGCCGCAGTCGCGCAGCACTTCGATGAAGCGGCGCGGGTGGGGATCGGCCAGGGCACGTTCCAGTTCCTGCCAGACTCTTTCCGCGGTCAGGTCCTTCAGTTCGCCGCTCTCGGCGATCTCGCGCATCAGTTCGCGGGTCTCCCCGGCAAGCTCGAAGTCGAGCCGGGCCGCAAAGCGCGCCACGCGCAACACCCGCAGCGGATCTTCGACGAAGGCCGGCGAGACATGGCGCAGCAGGCCGGCGCGCAAATCGGCCTGGCCGCCGTAGGGATCGACG
>CAYVOU010000063.1:7129-7421 GCA_964453295.1 uncultured Gammaproteobacteria bacterium | reverse complement strand
CGGTTACTCGTCGATGGTCTATGCGACGGTCGCGATCATGGTGCTCGCGTACCTGGTGTGGCTGCACCACTTCTTCACCATGGGTTCCGGTGCCAACGTCAATTCGTTCTTCGCGATCGCCACCATGGTCATCTCGATACCGACCGGCGTGAAGCTGTTCAACTGGCTGTTCACCATGTACCGCGGCAATATCCGCTTCGAGCTGCCGATGATGTGGTCGCTGGCCTTCATGTTCACCTTCGTCATCGGCGGCATGACCGGTGTCCTGCTTTCGGTGGCGCCGGCGGACTTC
>CAYVOU010000063.1:0-7119 GCA_964453295.1 uncultured Gammaproteobacteria bacterium | reverse complement strand
CCACAACGTGATCATCGGCGGCGTCGTGTTCGGCGTATTCGCCGGCATCAACTACTGGTTCCCGAAAGCCTTCGGCTTCCGGCTCGATCCGTTCTGGGGCAAGGTCTCCTTCTGGAGCTGGCTGGTCGGCTACTGGGTCGCCTTCACCCCGCTGTACATCATGGGCCTCATGGGCGTGACCCGGCGCCTCAGTCATTTCACCGATCCGAGCCTTAAGATCTGGTTCGAGATTGCCGGTGTCGGCGCCGCCATCATATTCGTGGGAATCGTCGCGCTCCTGATTCAGATCGGCGTCAGCATCCGCAACCGCGAGGCCCTGCGCGACACCACCGGCGATCCCTGGAACGGACGCACGCTGGAATGGTCGACCTCGTCGCCGCCGCCGCCCTACAACTTCGCGTTCACACCGGTAGTCCACGATCGCGACGCCTGGACCGACATGAAACGGCGAGGATTCGCCCGCCCGATCGAGGATTTCAATCCCATTCACATGCCCAAGAACACAGCGGCCGGCATCGTTCTGGCCGGCCTGGCGGGTGTCTGCGGCTTCGCGCTGGTCTGGCATATCTGGTGGATGGCGGCGGCCTCATTCGCCGCCCTGGTGGTCTCCGCCATCGTTCACAGCTTCAACTACCACCGCGACTATCACATCACGGCTGAAGACGTCAGAAGCACCGAACAGTCCTTTGCCCGGCAACTGGGAATATTGGAGGCGGCATGATGGATTCAACGGCAACGTCTACGGTCAACGGCGGCACTTCACCGCGGTTCTTCGTAGAGGAGGAACCGCATCACGAGAGCGGCACCCTGCTCGGCTTCTGGATCTACCTGATGAGCGACTGCCTCATCTTCGCGGTCCTGTTCTCATGCTACGCGGTATTCGTCCACAACACCGCCGGCGGTCCGACTGCCGCCGAAGTGCTCGATCTGAAAGGCGTGGCGATCAATACCGCCATGCTGCTGCTGTCGTCGATTACCTACGGTTTCGCCATGCTCGAGATGGCGCGCCGGCGGCAGAACACCATGATCGTGTGGCTGGTCATCGCGGGCCTGTTCGCCATGGCCTTCGTGGGACTGGAGGTCCACGAGTTCGCCGACATGATCGCCCACGGTGACGGACCGTGGCGAAGCGCGTTCCTGTCGTCCTTTTTCTCGCTCGTCGGTACCCACGGCCTGCACGTGACCTTCGGCATCATCTGGCTCTCGACGATGATAGTGCAGGTGGTCAAACATGGCCTGACGGCGGACAACCAGCGCCGGCTGACCTGCCTCAGCCTGTTCTGGCATTTTCTCGACCTCATCTGGGTGGGCGTCTTCAGCTTCGTCTACCTCACAGGAGTTCTGCAGTGAGCGGCACACATCACGACAACGCGGCCCACGCCGATTCGGATTATGTCCACAGTTACGAAGGCGCGATCGAGCCGGAACACGGCACCTTAAAGGGCTATCTGACCGGCTTTGCGCTGGCGGCGGTCCTGACGATCATCCCCTTCTGGCTGGTCATGGGCCACGTGCTGTCGAGCACGGCGCTGACCATTTTCCTGGTACTCGCCATCGGGGGGGCGCAGATCTTCGTGCACATCGTTTACTTCCTGCACATGAACTCGTCCTCGGAAGGCGGCTGGAACCTGATGGCGCTGCTGTTCACGCTGGTGATCTTTTTCGTGACGTTGGCCGGCGCGCTCTGGGTCATGTACAACATGAACGCCAACATGATGCACGTCATACCGCATTCGCTGGCGCATTTGGCCCCTTGACCGCGGCAGGCGGCCTGCCACCGCACGGAACGCACTCGACAAGCCCGGACCGGGCACTTGCCGTCCCTGTCGCCTCGGTCATCTGGGCCATGGCGGCCCTGCTGGTCGTTGCCGGCCTCGTTGTGCTCGGCAACTGGCAGCTTCAGCGCCGGGTCTGGAAGCTCAATCTGATCGCAGAGGCAAACGCCCGAACTCACGCTACACCGGTGCCGGCACCCGGCCCGTCCCGCTGGGGCGGCGTCGCCCAGGATCGCTACCTCCACGTACGAGTCACCGGCCGCTTCCTGCATAAAGACGAAACGCTGGTCAACGGCACCAGCAGCATGGGCTACGGTTATTGGGTGATGACCCCGCTGCGCACCGAGCGTGGATTTATCGTTCTGGTCAACCGGGGCCATATCCCGGAATCGCTACCGGGTACGGCGGCATTCCGCAGCCTGCCACGCCCGGCCGGCGAGGTGACGGTCACCGGCCTGATGAGGCTGAACGAGCCAAACGGCAGCTTTCTTCGCCCGAACCGGCCGGCAGCGCATCGCTGGTATTCCCGCGACGTCGCCGCGATCTCGGCGGCGGCAGGCCTGCCGGCCGGCAGGGTCGCCCCCTATTTCGTCGACGCGGACGGGCGGCCGTCGCCCGGCCGCTGGCCCGCCGGCGGGTTAACGGTCATCCACTTTCCCAACCATCACCTGATATACGCGGTCACCTGGTATGTGATGGCGCTCGGCGTCGCCGCGGCAACAATCCTGCTCTTTCGCCGCGAATGGACGTACCGCCGCCAGCCGGACGCGTGACCGCCCCGCCCCGCGGCTATAGAATTGGTCTGGTTCATGACCCAGCCATTGCCGAAAATTCTGTTCCCCGGCCGGGATTTTGGCTTGGTGCCGGCATCAGGCAAGGATGCGTCGGGCCGCCAGAATCTGGCGCAGCTCATCGAGTTGCGATGGATCGCCCTGTTCGGGCAGATCGTCACCATCGTTTTCACGCAGGTCGCTTTCGGTCTTGAACTTCCAATCGAGGCGATGGGGCTGATCCTGGCCGGCCTTGCCATCTTGAACGTTCTCAGTACCTACCGCATACGGGCGCTGCCGCAGATCGAGGTGCGCAACCCCGAGCTGCTCGCCAACCTGCTATTCGACGTGGCGGCGCTTACCGGTCTTCTCTACTACAGCGGGGGCGTCACCAATCCATTCATCTTTCTCTATCCGTTACAAGTGACGCTCGGCGCTGTCTTGCTCGAGGGCGGTGCCCAGTGGGTGGTCGTCGCGACAACGATTGTTTGTTTCGCCGGTCTCACGCATTGGTACCTGCCGTTGGCGCTGCCGGCAGGCGGTGCGGCCGAGCTGTCCGAACTTTTCGCGATCGGCCTGTTCCTCTGCTTCGTGCTCGACGCCACCTTGCTTGCGGTATTCGTCAGCCGCATCAACCGCAATTTCCGCAACCGTGACGCGCGACTCGCGGCACTGCGCCAGAGAGCGGCGGAGGAGGACCTGATCGTGCGGATGGGACTGCTGGCCTCCGGCGCCGCCCACGCCCTCGGCACGCCGATGGCCACCATGGCCGTCATACTGGGAGACTGGCAGCGCATGCCGCTGTTTCGCGAGCATCCCGAGCTTTTGGAGGAAATCAGCGACATGGAGACGGAGGTTCAACACTGCAAGACAATCATCGGCGGTATCCTGCGCTCCGCCGGGGAACCGCGCGGTGAGGCGCCGGAAATCACCACCACGCGGCGTTTCATTGAAGACGTCGCGGAAGAATGGCGCAGTTCGAGGCCGGTGGATGCATTTGTCTATGCGGGCAGGCTCGACGACGAACGCTCCATGGTCGTCGACGCCGTGCTGAAACAGGCCATCTTCAACCTGCTCGACAACGCGCTTGAAGCTTCCCCGCATTGGGTCGGCCTCGGAGCATCGCAGGATGATGCCACGCTGGCGCTCTCGGTATGCGATGACGGTCCCGGTTTCTCGCCCGAAATCATCGAGCAGCTGGGCAAACCCTATAACTCCAGCAAAGGCAGGGACGGCGGCGGTCTCGGACTGTTTCTGGTGTACAACGTGGTACGCAAGCTCGGCGGCAACGTAACGGTCGGGAACCGGGCCGAAGGCGGCGCGGAGGTGAAGGTGCATCTGCCTCTGGCGGCGCTGTCGGTGGAGGACCATGAGCATGAGTGAGCGCACTTTGATCGTCGTAGAGGACACCGCCGCCTTTGCGCGCACGCTGAAGCGTTCATTCGAGCGACGCGGTTATCGCGTGCTCGTGGCGGGCGATGTCCAGCAAACCCGGGACATTCTGAAGACCGAGACGCCGGGGTACGCGGTCGTCGATCTCAAGCTCGGCAACGATTCCGGATTGGAGGCCGTGCGGGCCCTGCATGAGCACGACCCGGAAATGCTGATTGTCGTGCTGACGGGATTCGCGAGCATCTCCACCGCGGTAAACGCAGTCAAGCTGGGTGCTTGCAACTACCTGGTCAAGCCGTCCAAGACGGACGATATAGAAGCCGCTTTTGAGCGGGAGCCCAAGGACTTCGATGGAACGCTTCCCGCCCGCGCCACGTCGATCAAGACCCTGGAATGGGAACACATCCACGAAACGCTGGTGGAGACCGGCTTCAACATTTCCGAAGCGGCCCGCCGGCTCGGCATGCACCGCCGCACACTGGCCCGGAAGCTGAGCAAACGCCGCGTCCAATAACGCCGGCACGGGTTCGTCCTAAGGCGCCGGCGATATCATCAGTTTATGCCGCTGAGTTTTTCTGACGGAACCGGGCACCGGCAGACGGGTTTACCGCTTCCGAAAAGCGCTGGATAGACCACGAACTTTGCAATAATATCTGCGGCGTCATCGGGGGTAGCCGCTCTTCCAAACGAAGAGGCTCACGTCAACATACTTGACCCGCAGGTCATGGCGTGGGCAGTTCTCTAACCTGGCAAGACCTTTGACCACGACGCTTCCTGAAAGGCCGGGGGCGTGTCGTGGTCAATCGTCTGCAAACCGGCCTGGGAACATTTATGGAATCGCTCCTTGTCTCGGCCGGTGTGGTCGCCCTTGCGGAAATCGGCGACAAAACCCAGCTCCTTGCCTTCATCCTCGCCGCGCGTTTCAAAAAGCCCGTCCCTATCATTCTTGGCATCCTGGCCGCGACCATTGTCAATCATGGTCTTGCCGGGGCCTTGGGGGCGTGGATTACCCATACGGTCAACCCGGCGATCCTGCGCTGGGTGCTCGGACTGTCGTTCATCGGAATGGCCGCCTGGACGATGATTCCGGACGAAATCGAAGAGGAAGAAACCAGGGTCGCCAAGCGTTTCGGCGTATTCGGCGCCACGCTCGTCACCTTTTTCCTGGCGGAGATGGGTGACAAAACGCAAATCGCCACGGTCGCCCTCGCGGCGCACTACGGCACACCCGTTGTGGTCGTTGCGGGCACCACGTTGGGCATGCTGCTCGCGGACGTCCCGGCGGTATTCATCGGCGACCGGCTGGCAACGAAGTTGCCGCTGAAGCTGGTACACACTGTTGCCGCGGCCGTCTTTGCCCTGCTTGGCGTCGTGACATTGCTGGGTGCGGGCGCAGGATTCGGATTGTGACGCGGCCAAGTCTCCCAACCCCACCCGGTCTTCCGGTATGGCCATCGCCACACCGGAAGCCCGGACTGGCCGTCGTGTCCGGCGCGACAGCTTGTCATGTCCGACAGGTGGCGTTCACGGCGCCCGGGGTCGACCCCTCCGACTGCTATGGCGTCCCTGCGAAAAGCTTCGCGGCAAGAGTCATCGAGGCGAGGTTTCCATGACGCAACGGTTTCGACCTTCGCGCTTGGCCTGATACAAGGCCTGATCGGCGCGGTCAAACACCGCACCCGGTGTTTCCCCCGTGTGAAAGGTCGCCACGCCGCAGGAGATGGTGACCGGGACGGGTTCCGGACCATGGTGAAACTCGCAGCTGTCGATGTGTTGGCGAAACTTCTCCGCCAGCCGCGCCCCCTGGTCGAGATCGGTTTTGGGCAGAATCATGACGAACTCCTCGCCACCGAAGCGGGCGAGAAAATCGCCGCTGCGCATCTGCTCGCGAAGTTGCGCCGCCACCGTCTTGAGTACGCGATCGCCGGCGGTGTGTCCCCAGCGGTCGTTGACCGACTTGAAACGATCGATATCGAACACGATCACTGACAATGCATCCCCGTTGCGTCGCCAGAGGCCGTAGACGCCGGTCATGTACTCGTCCAGGCCCAGCCGGTTGGCAAGGCCGGTCAGAGGGTCATGCGTGGCGCGCTCGCGTTCGGCGCGGATGCGTTCACGCAGCGTGTCGGCTTCGGCGGTCAGGCCCTGAACCTGTGCGGTCATCGTCGACAGGCGCGCGCTCGTATCCGCATGACGCGATCGCTCCTGGGAGACGAATGACTCGACATCAAGGCGGATCCTCGCCAGGTCTTCCGCGATCGTAACCTTCAGCGTTTGCAGATCGGCGGCCTGGTCGACGCAGTCGCTCACCCGGTCCATGCGTTGTCCGACGGATACGCCCAGCGCTTCACTATCCTTCAAGGCATTGTCCTGGGCGTCGCCGGTATCGGTCAGGTGGCCGCGCAACTCCTGTAACTTGCTCATGACCTGCTTCAGAAATCCTGAGAGCTCGGTCACTTCGACCCGCAAAGCGCGATTCGCCTCGTGAACCAGATCGGCCAGCGTTACCCCCGCCGCCTGAATGTCGTCCGCATGACTCGCTGCCTGCAGTCGCTCGCGAACCGCGTCCACGGATGCCTTCAGTTCGGCAGGCAACTGGGTACGCGAAAGGAATTTCAGCAAGGCCAGACGCGCGCTGTGCAAAGCGTCATCCCCGTCCGGCGGGATCGATTTGCCGGTGGCTGGCGCGCCGACCGCCGCGGTGTTCGCCTGCGTTGCGGAATAGGCCGCGGAAAGCTTTTTGGCCGCCTCCTCCAGCGCCGCCAGCATATCCGCCTGCCGGTTCAAGCGCCGCAGCCGTCGCTTGACATCGCTCAAGCCCGCTGACTCCAGAACGGCCGGGGAGAAACCGCCGAACATGCGTTGCGCGGCGTTGCGTAGGGCGGTGATTTCAATCAGGTCGGGATCGACGACGCCGACGCTCGGGACCTGGGCATCAGGGGCCGGTTCCGGCGCCCTCGCCTTGAGACACTCGTCAAAGGCGCGTCGGCCGATGTCGAGCAGCCGGTCGACGCCATCCTGCGCACCGGTGATATCCGGATCGCCGGCTTCCTGAATCAGTGCCTTCAAGGGCTCCCGAAACGGCGATACGCTGGGCAGGCGGTCGCGAGTCTGGTTCGGAAACTCCTCGGAGTAGCCCTGGATCGAATCAACCTCGATCAGCGTCCAAGATGAATCGCTCG
>CAYVOU010000062.1:0-7610 GCA_964453295.1 uncultured Gammaproteobacteria bacterium | reverse complement strand
GCAGCACCAATGCCGCGGTAATGCGTTTTTCATTGAGCACATGCTCCTGCAACACCCCGTCGATCCGCTGGCGTATGCGCAACACGTTCTCGTCAGGTTCTATATGGATGTCCGAGGCCTTGATCTGGATCGCATCGTCAAACAGCATCTGCAGCAGCTTGACCACCGGCGCATCGGCAACATCGGCGGCGGCCAGATCCTGAATATCGAAATCGCTTTCGCTCAGTTCCTCCCTCAGTTCCTGGGCGAAGCCGGTAATCTGCTCAGTGTGCCGGTACACCGTATCGATGGTCTTCAGCAGGTCCGCTTCGCGCACCACCGCCAGCTTGATGGGCTTTCCGATCAGGCGGGTCAGTTCGTCATAGGCGAAGATATTGGTCGGGTCGGACATGCCTACCAGCACCCCGTCCGCCACCCGCTTCAACGCCAGCGCCCGGAAACGACGCGCGTGGATTTCCGGGATGATCTTGGTGATTTCGGGGTCGAGCTTGAAATGCAGCAGGTCCACGAGCGGGACATTCAACTGCCGGGAAAGGAATTCCAGCAGCCGGTCCTCGCTGATGTAGTTGTTCTCGATCAGAATGCGGCCGAGCTTTCGACCACTCTTTTTCTGATCGGCCAGCGCCGACTCGAGTTGCTCGGCGGAAATGATCTTCTGCGCAACCAGCAGATCGCCGAGACGGATCTTGATCCGTTGCGTCATCAGCCCCTCGTCTTCTGCAGCCGGCTGAGTTGCGCGTCCACGTAATGGCGCAGATTAGCGCTCAAGGCGGCGTCGACAAGCGCCTGATGATAGGCGTTGACCGCATCACCCGTCTGGCCGCTGGCCGCCAGCGAAATTGCAAGTCCGATCCACCATATGCCGTTGCGCGGCTCCAGGGCCAGTATCTGGCGGTAAGCGGTGATGGCCTGATCGTGGCGACCCGCCCGCTGCAACAAGGCTGCTATCAGCGCATGGTATTGCGGGTCGGCTGCCGCCGGCGGCGCGGCACGGGTGAGGCGCTCGATCGCTCCGCTCACATCACCCTGCTCGGCCAGCACGCGGCCGTAGACCAGGTTCAGGCGGCTGTTATCCGGCGTCAGTGCCAACCCCGCCTCCAGGGTTCGCCGCGCCGCGCCCAGCCGGTGGTCTTCGAACTGAATCGTCGCCGCCAGCACCCGCGCCGGCACCGACTGCGGATCCATCGACAACACATCCTTGGCCATCGCTTCGGCGCGACCGCGAGCGCCGGCCTGAAAAGCGGTCATGGCTTCGGCATAAAGCTGCGCCGCCGGATCCCCCTTGGCGGTGGACGGGATCGTCTTGCGTATTACGTCCTGTTCAGCGGCGTGGACCGTTGTTTTCTGAGCTTGCGCGATCGGCACGGGTGAAGTGCCCGCCATGCGGACCGGCTTAGGTTTCGAAACGGCCGCACGCAAGGTTGCCACGGCTCCGCTTTTCACGACAGCCGCGGCTGCCGGCACCGGCTCACTTTCGCGGCAATGCACCACCAGCACGTAGTCATCGCCCGCGGCGGCAATACCCGCGCCGGTGTAATGCGCCGAATCGGCCAGCCTGAAAGTGACCAACTCGCCTGTTTCCGGGTTCGCGCGCAAGGTGATGTCGTGGATCAGATCGGTCGCGTCGAAACGTTGGGTATAGCCGTCGCGCAGGCGCACGTCGTACAGCTCCAGCCGCACGAGACCCTGGGCATCGACCTGCAGCGCATAGCGCACCGGCGCGGACATGCGGATCCGCAACGCCGCACCGTCATCCTCTTTCGCCACGCCGATTTCGGAGATCTCGGAAAACGATGCCGCAATGGGCGCCGGCTTGACGGCTGGCGCCGGCAAGGTCGTCAGCGCGGCCTGGACATCCGCCCGCAGGAGCGCAGGCGACGCGGCCGGCAACGATGCCGCCTTGACCGGCTCGACGAGGGCCGGCGCGGATGCGCTCGGGACACTTATCGCCGCGTGCGCCGTATTCCCGTCGAACGCGGCCATCGTTCGATTGACCACCACATGCAGGTCATCGCGGACCAGCATCAGGGTCACAACGGCCACCAGCAGGGATAGCAGCAGCCACGAGAGCCGCGCGGCCGGCCCGGGTCGCGATCCAGCAGGCATGTCCGCCGGCGACAATCCGTCCAGCACCATCTGTCCGGCCACCGGGACGCCGCCCCTGCGCGCCTCGAGGTCGGAAAGCATCTGGTTGATCAGGCTCATGGCATCACCGCCATGACCTGGTGAACACCCAGTGCCGCCAGCAGCAGGCAAACCAGGGTAATGACCGTCAACCGCGCGGTGGCCCAGGCGAACAAGCGGCGCGCCAGCGGCCGCCGGGCTTCCTGCGTCCAGCGGCGCGCCTCGGCGGTATCGTCGATTGCCTGGCGCAGGTGGCCGCGCGCGATCTGGCGATCGCCAGCCCCCCAGGCCGCCATCAAGGCCTTGTTGGCGAGGATGTTGATCAGCCTGGGTATGCCACCGCTCGCGCCGTAAAGCAGGTCCATGGCGCCACGGGTGAAAAGATCGCTCCCGGCATAACCGGCGATCGCCAGGCGGTGCCGCACGTATTGGTCCAGCGCCACCCGATTCAAGGGCAGCAACTGGTGGGTAAAGGTGATGCGCTGGCGCAGCTGTCGGATCGAGGGATTCTTCAACACCTCGTCAAGTTCCGGCTGACCGAACAGCACCACCTGCAGCAGCTTGCTCTTTTCGGTTTCGAGATTGGTCAGCAGGCGCAGCGTTTCCAGGGTCTCAACCGGCATGGCCTGGGTTTCGTCCAGACAGATCACCACCCGTTTGCCCTGCTTGTGGAAGTCGAGCAGCGACTGGCACAGGCGCTTCATGAAAGTGTGGTGGCCGAGCTGACTGTCGTAGGCAATGCCAAGTTCGTCGGCGATCGACAGGAACAGTGTCATCGGTTTCAGATAGGGATTGGGAATATAGGCGGTCACGTATTCCGGTCCCAGGCGCTTGATCAGCGTGCGGCATAGCAGCGTTTTGCCCGTACCCACTTCGCCGGTGACCTTGACGAAGCCCTCGCCGCTGCGCAACGCGACCAGCAGCACATTCAGCGCGTCCTGGTGGCCGGCACGGCTCATGAAAAACGAAGTATCGGGGGTGATGGTAAAAGGCAGTTCGCGCAAGCCAAAGAATTCGAGATACATGGTCGTGCCCTCCCGCTAGAGACTCAAGGCATCGGGTTTGTGGTGATACTGCGGCGCTGTGCCGCCCACCTGTCGAGCTGTTCGCGCAGCCGGCCGAGGTTCGCCGATGAATCCTGGACGGCATCGGCCCACTGATCCTGCGACTGCACCACGACCGGCCGCAGCAGGATCACCAATTCGCTCTTCTGGGTGCCGGTCTTCTTGTGGCCGAACAGACCGCCCACCCACGGCAGGTCGCCCAGTATGGGTGTCTTCGCATCCTGATCGGAGGTCGAGTCCTGCATCAGGCCGCCGATCACCACCACCTGGCCGTTGTGAGCGCGAACGATACTGTCGGATTCGCGTACCGTGCTGCGCGCCAAGGGCAAAGTCTGGGTGACGCCACCGATTGAGATGGACTTGTCCTGCTGACTGACCTGGCTCACGGAAGGATGGATGTGCAACGTAACGTCCCCCGCTTCGCTGATCTGTGGCGTCACGTCCAGGGCGATCCCGGAAAAGAACGGCGTCAGCTCGATCGACGGCGTCGACGTGGTCGCAGTACCGGTCACGGTGGTGGTGGAAACATCGGTCACGAAGAACTCGTCGGTACCAACCTTGATCAAGGCCTTCTGGTTGTTGGTGGTGGCGATGCGCGGGCTGGACAAAACCTGCACATTGCCCTGGGTCTTGAGCAGTTCGATGAAGGCCGCGAAGTTGTTGCCATTGACCGCCATCGCGAACACACCACCGAAGGCCTTCGCCACCGTGCCGGTCAGGTTGGACACTCCGGGCTGAACCGTCACGTTCGAGCCGGCGATCTCGCTGCGGCCGGTGGGGCTGTCCAGGGTCTGGCCGCCGCCGGTCTGCATGAAGGCGAAATCACCCGCCAGCGCCGACCAGTTGATGCCGGTCTGGTAGCCGTCGCTGAGCGTGACCTCCAGGATCTTGGCCTCAAGGATCACCTGCCGTTCGGCAATCAACTGCGTCGTGCGCAGGAAGGTCTCCACTTCACGCAACTCGTTGGGCAGGGCCCGAACCACTACCACGCCCGATTCGGGGTTGACCACCACCGTGCGCCCGGGGTGGTCGCCGACTATGGCCGTCACCGCGGTCCGCAGTTCGCTCCAGAAGGTCGTTTTCGGCTGTTCCGTCGAGATTTCGGTGCCAACCACGGCGCGCGCGTGGCGACCGTCGCCTGTGGAAGCGGCGGCGCCGTTGTTGTCCTTGTCTGTCTTGCCCACGCCGGACACGCGTTGCAAAGTGCCAGAGCTGACAAAGGTCGAAGACTTGCCCTGGCGGATCACGTCCAGATAATTGATCTGGTACACGCGTGCCTCCAGCCGTGCCGGCAAGACCTCGAAACCGTAAGGCGTGCGGGTAAACTCGTAACCGTAGACATCGCGCGCCGCCTCCAGCACCTCGGGTATGGTCGCGTTCTTGAGGTGCAGCGTGATCGTTCCGGTCACTTCCGGATGCACCACCATGTTGTACTTGGTCCCGTCCACCAGACTCATGAAGAACTGTGCCGCCGGCACGTCGTTGACGGAAATGTCGAAGCGCTGCTCGTCGTGCATCTTGGGCAGATCCGGCGAGGTCAGTCGGATGGTCGGCAAGAGGGCGTTGGCCACGTCCGCCGGCACCGGTTGCGTGCCCGATTTGGCAGCGCCTTTCGACACCACCTTGTCGATCTTGTCGAGCGTACCCGTGCGCGGCGGCAGGTTGTTGCAGGCACCAATCAGCAGACTCAGTCCTGCCGTAATGAGTGCGCGGTAAATCGCAGAGCTATTCATGTTCATAATCCGGAACCTGTTTTCCCGTCACGCCCGGTGGCGGGGTGTTTGACGCGGCCCGCGAACAAGGTGAGGCTCAAACGCCGTCCCTTGTAGTCGAGCGTCACGCTGGTGTGTTGGATCGCCACCACGGTGGCCGGGCCGATTTCGTCACCCCGGGTGAGGCGTTTACCGTTGATGATCGCCCAACGCGTATCGGGTCCGATGCGGATCGCGCTCAGCCTGAAATCCATCACTTCGGTCGGGATGGCTACCGCCGCCGGTTGCGCCGCCTGATAATCAGGCGGCCGGGTCGGATCGGTCAGCTCACCGGTAGCCGCCGCGCAAAATGGCGTCACCGCGAAAATCGCGCAAATGACCTGCATTTGGGCCAGTCGCGTCCTCATATGCCTATCCATGCCGGATCCAGACTCAACGTATAGACCACGATCGTGGCTGTGCCTTGGGGGTAGCTCTTCACTTTGTAGTCGACGCTGTCCCAGAGAAACTTCCACGGTAGGGTTTCCAGTCCGTGCAGATAGGCCAGCACGTCCAGGTAGGAGCCGGCGACTTCGATGCGCAGACCATGGCGGTAGGCGACGACAGTCGCCACCGGCGGCACTTCCGGCTTTCCAGCCGGCGCTTGCGCCGCTGCGGGCAGGCCGGTCAACGGCTGTGCGCCCAGGCCGGTCAAGCCAAGCAGGGTCAGCTTGCCGGACTTGCCGAGGACGTTTTTCAGGACCTCAGCCATTTGCGCTGGTGGAATCAACTGCGGCCGCTCGCTCAGCAAGGCGTCGCGGCTTGCCTTGATTTGCGCCCGCAACTGGGCGATCTGCGCCTTGACCCCCGCATCCGGATCCGTTTTGCCCTCGCGTTCGACCTGCACGGCGGTCGCCTTCAGCGCCGCCGCTGCCGCATTCGCGTCGGCGATCTGGCCAACCAGCGCGGCGCGCTGGGCTTGATAGGGCTTGTTGAGAAACGTGTCCCAGCCAAGCCCGAGGATCAACAATCCGGCAACCAGGATCAGGGCGCGTTCCTTGAACGCGAGTGCGTCGATCCGTGCGGCGATGTCGGCCAGCCTAGCCATGATCCCTGTTCCTGCCGGGCGCCGATGTCTTCAGGCTCGCCTGGCTGGCAGCCCCCGCCTGTGGCGGGTTCACCGATATCGAGAAATCCAGACGCAGCGGGTCGGTCTCCGGCCGCTGCATTTCCAGAGTGTTGAAGGACTTGCCGGCCATGACCGGCTCGCTGCCCAGTTGCTGCACGTAGAGTGGAACCAGCGCCGCTTGCAGCGCGTGGCCGGTCGCGGTGATTGAGCGGCCACCATTTTCGACGGCGAGCCGGGTGAGCCAGGTGCCTTCCACATGCTGGCGCGCGAAGGCCTCGAAATACGCCGAAAAACCGCGGCTGTCGCCAAACTCGCCATTGGCCATCGCGCTGGCGAGGCGGCGATTGTCGGCAAGCACCTGTTGCAGGCGGACCAGTTCGTCCTTCAGCAACTGGCTGGGGCTGCGGGCCGGATAGCGCAGCCGCATCGCCTTGAGTTCTGCCTCTGCCACGCTCTTCTGCGTCGTGGCCTGAGCCAGATCGGCGTTGAGGGTGGCGATTTGCCGCAGTTGCAAGGCCGACAGCAGCGTCAGCGCCAGCACCACAAGCAAGAACACTGCCGCCAGCGTCCGCGCCGCCAGCTGCTTTTTCTGGCGGCGGAATTGCGGCAGGAAGAGATTGACCTGTTGCTTCACGGCGCTCAATCCTCGTCGCGCAGCGCCGCGGCAATCGCCGGCAGGCATTGGGTCTGCACCTCGGTGCTGACCGGTTCCCGTGCGTCGATCATCGCGCTGAGATCGAGCACCCGGCAGGGCAGACCGAGCTGACCGGAGAGATACTCGGTCATGCCCGAAAGCTCGCGGCCCAGCGGCGCGATCACCAGCCCGGCGATGGGCGGCGTAGTAAAGTGGCTCTCGTAGTAATCGATTGATCGTTGGACTTCGATGACGATCGCATCCAGCCAGCCCTCGATCTCGGGTGTCACCCGGTCCACGTTCTGCTCCCAGAGCAGGGCGGTGCCGGTCTGCAACCGTCGTGAGACGTATAGCGTTCCCTGGCGCGTGAGCGTGATCAGACCGTAGTCGCGGGCCAGGTAGATGAAGGCTGTACCGCCGGCATCCTCCGGCAACAGCGCTGCCAGGTTGCGCAGGCACAGCTCGGGAATGTCGATGGTGGTGAGGCGCACACCGGCATCCAGCAGGCCGTCGACGCGCTGCTTGACCAGCGGCGCGCGTGCGACCACCACATACAGCATCGGCGCGCTGCCGGCATTTTTCTGCGCCGGCAGTTCAAAGTAGTCCACGGCGGCTTCATCGATGGGGAACTCGATAAAGTCCTTCACCCGCCAGCGGATCGCCGCACGCAGTTCGGCGGGGGGCACGTCGGGTGTTTCCACCAGCAGCAGGTTGTAGGCATTCATGTCGAGAGCGCTGGTGCACTCGAGCTTCCCCCACCCCCTGGATTTCACGATGCGATGGATGGATTGCAGTTGATCCGCGGGCAGGGCGCCCGGGAGAAAGGTGCAGAAATCGAGCGTGGGCGGCACACCGGACTCACGCCGCACCACGGCCGCCGCGACCCCTTCCGTTCCCGGGCAGATAGCCAGCAGGGCCTGACGGCGATGTCCTTTTCCTAAACCAACCATGGTCTCCTTGCGCTATTC
>CAYVOU010000061.1:0-7703 GCA_964453295.1 uncultured Gammaproteobacteria bacterium | reverse complement strand
TCTCGTAGGCCGCAGTCATCCCCTGGACAGCGAGGAGCCTGACCAGAACGTCGGCAGTTATTGGCCCTATGCCACCACGATCTTCGACTTCATCCGTCGCGCCATGCCGATGAATGCGCCGGAGTCCCTGAGCGCGGACGAGATCTACGCCGTCACCGCGTATCTGCTGTACGAAAACGGCATCATCGGGCAGCACGAGGAAATGAATTCCAAGACGCTGCCGGAGGTGCGAATGCCGAACCGCAACGGCTTCATTTGGATCGACGCCAAGCACCAGCCGCCGCCGGTGCCCTGATCATGCGATCAGCAGTCGTAGCCGGGGATTGTGTGCATTGCACAATGACCGTGGTCGTGCGCAGTATGGTAATGTCGATGCGGCCGTGACAATGCGCATCGACTGGTTGTCATGACCGCAATCGATGTTGTATATGAATGAGGGAGGGGGCCTTCCGACCTGTCGGGGAGCGCATGCAGTCCGCCTCCCGTGCGGGCATTGCCAACAAATTCAAAAAGAAGAATGAAAAATGTTATGTACCACACAGGATTGACCGCAAACATTCCTCTTCCGTGTCCTAAAGTTATATTCCGGACAGGCGATTAGCCCGAAACGGGCGTTTGTTTTGATCGTCCGGTGGTCATTCCCGCCAGCGGCATGGCGACCATGGTTTTTGCCCCGATGGAATTCGACATCTAACAGGTGATGACGCGCATGCAGGATCTTGAACTGTGCGCCCACATACTTGGGCTTGAAGCGCCCTGGGTTGTGGACGAGGTCAAGGTGGACCGGCCATCGAAACGAATCGACATTGTCATCGGACTCGGTTCGGGGCGGCGCGCCCTGTTCAGGAAGATCGCCAGCTGCCCGCGTTGCGGACGGGAACTGCCGGCGCCACGGGATCTGCGCAGGGTGACCTTGCGGCACCTCAACATCGGCGACATGCGGACCTTCCTGACCGTGCCCCTGTGCGATAACGCCGGCGCGTCGGCCAAGGCCCGTTCCTGTGTCTGCCACAAGCGCTGGGGCAAGCTGGGATCGCGTTTCAGCAGCGAGATGGAGACCCATGTTCTGGAGGCGCTCAACCTTTTGAAGTCGCCGCAACAGGTGGCCCGCCTGCTGGGGGTGGCCGCCGCCGAGGTGCGCGAGATCGGCGAGCACAACGGCGCGGCGGCGGTCGGCGAGAACATCGTCGGGCGGCAGGCGCCGCAGTTCAACCAGGGCGGCCTTGAGGTCACCATTATCGACCAAGCCGCGATGGAGGCCCCGGCCACGCCGCCGCCAACGGCCGTACCGGTTCCTCCCGAGACGCACCCGGTGTGGACGCGGATCATCCAGGGCAGTGCGGTAGTGATGGCGGCCCCGGTCAGTTTCAAGATGTTGCTGGAGCAGATCCGGCTGTCCACGACCTCCAATCCCACCGAAGCGTCGAGGCGCGCGGGCGTGCGGCTTCTGCGCCAGTATTTCATCAAGTACTGGAGCCGCCTGCGCGGGGAAATGGAAAGCCTGGTGGCCGAAGGCGGCGAGAGTGTTGCCGTCAAACCGCCTGCTGTCGACACCAGTCCCGTCCCCGAGGAAAAGGACAATTGCTGGCAGTTGCTGATCGACGGCAAGCTGCCGCTCAGCACGGATGCGGTGGCGCTGAAAATGCTGCTGGAGAGAGTGCGGCTATCGCTGGGGAGCCGGGCGGACCCTGCGCACCGTCTTGCCGGTGCCCGCGCCCTGCGCAGTTATTTCACGAAGTACCGTTCAAGGCTGCAAAAGGAATTGCGGCAGCTGCAGGCCAACGCCGGAACGGCGATGAACATGACGCCGCCGACACCGCGGCGTCTGCATGTGCCCGCGGAGACCGATTCGTGCTGGCGGCACCTGATATTGGGTGAACTGGAACTGCACACGGAGATCGTCGCCCTGACCATGCTGCTGGAGCGCGTACGCCAGTCCCTGGGCGCGGCGCCGTCCGAGGCCGCGTTGCTGGCGGCTACCAGGGCGCTGCGGCAGTTCTTCGTGAAGTACGCGGCACGCCTGCGCGGCGAAGTGGAGCAACTGATACGCGCCGGCACGGGCCCGGTGCCCGTGCTGTCGAGCGGTGGGCAGGTGGTCGAGTTCGTCGAGGTGCCGCCGGAGAACCATCCCAGCTGGCAGCGCCTGATCGAGGGCGAACTCGAACTCAAGACCGACGCGCTCGGCCTGAAGATGCTGCTCGAACGGATCCGGCTCACCATCGGGCCCGACGCCAACGAAGTGTCCAGGCTCGCGGCCGCACGCATCCTGCGCCAGTACTTCATCAAATACCGTGGCCGCCATCGCGCTGAACTTGAACAACTCAAAGTGGCTTAAGGAGGACTTGAAATGTCCGCAGGACAACCCGTCGAATCGAATCGAGCCGCAACCGCACCACCGCCGGTCAACGCCCGGCTTTGCACGGTGGAGGAAATCAGCGCCGCGCTGGATGCTGGCCGGATACTCTGGCTGGCCGGCGACGAGCAGGTCCTGCGGTGCCTTCCCAAGGGCCGCTGGATTGGCGGTTCGATCCCGTATTTCATGTCGGAGGATGGCGGCCAGACCAATCGCAAGCTGATTTACGCGTCCGAATTGCCCCCGGATATCGCTTCCAAGCTGCAGGTCAAGTTCTACGACGTGGACTCCATTCACAACGTCGCCAGGGAGGCGCCGGAAAACGGCTTCACCATCATCCTGATCCCGGCCACCAGCGAAGTGCACTTCAGCTATGCGCAGAATGCGCCGGGCTATGAGGACATGTTCATCAAGCCCGTCGCGGGCTGGGTGACGGGCGTGGATCTCAACGATCTGGGTACGATCAAGCCGATGGTGCTGAACGGTGTAACCGGCGAAAGTTCGCACGACAAGGCGCTGGTCATGCACGTGACGCTCAAACCGCACAAGGTCGCCGTCATCGGCATCGTCAATACTTTCACGCAGGGCGATGGCGACACTATCGAATTCCAGGAGGCGGGTTTTACCGTAACGAACTGCTTGGTTAACGGACTCGAGCGCAATTTCGCCGAGTACCTGCGCGAGCAGCAGGTCGATACGCACCTGCCGCTCGTCGCCAATTACTCGGGCACGATGATCAACGTTTCCCTGCAGACGATCGACGACGCAGCCGGCACGGTCACCCTTTATGCACCAGTGTTCAGCGGCATCAAATACAAGATGGCGGCGCCGGTGGGCAACTACATCGATGCCTTCCAGGCGGCCATACCCAGGCTCGATCACGATGTGGCGTTCTCATGCAACTGCGTGCTGAACTACATGTACTCGGAGTTGGAGGGCAAGAAAACGGCGCATATCACCGGGCCGATGAGCTTTGGAGAAATCGCCTATCAGCTGCTGAATCAGACGATGGTGTATCTCACGGTAGAGGACATGTAGGGACGAGGCGAGGGACTACGCATGCAAACCAGCGACCGACCCAGCAGCCGGAGCGATCAGCGAAAGAATTTTTCGATCGGGCTGATCGGCATCACTGCTGAAGAACAACGCCACCTGCAGGGCGCGTTCGGCAGGCTGTCGCACCGGACCATCACCTACCGGCTTGTCGCGATTGACGCATCGCCGGAGATCCTGCTGGTGAATGCCGACGCAAAGCCGGCGCTGGCCGAGTGGGTGCGCTACCGGGAAGCGCTGCGCAAGGTCGGTGAGGCACGGGTGCCGCCGTCGGTGGTGGTGTCGCGGGAGCGTTCTTTCGACACCCGCCACTACCAGGTGCGCGGCCCCCTGATTGCGACGCGAACGTTGGGTGTCCTCGATCAGCTGGCAATGACCGAATTCGATGCGGAACAGGAACTCGCCTTCGTGCCGGAAGCCGTGCGGTCCCGGATCCCTGTCGCACCGCCGCCGCAAGTGCCCGCGGAGTCGCGCGCCTCCACCGCGGAGCCGACCCACGCGCCGCGGCGCCATCACGTGCCGGCATCGCGCAATGTTTCCATCCGGGCCCTGGTTGTCGACGACAGCCTGCCGGTCAGGATCCAGATGCAGCAGGCTCTGAATCCGATAGCAAGCCGGATCGACTTCGCGGAGAACGGCGAGGAAGCGCACGAACTCATCAACCGCAACGACTACGACATCATCTTTCTGGACGTGATCCTGCCGGGCATGGACGGCTATGAGATCTGCAAGGCGGTGAAGTCGGGCCGGGCCGCCAAGACGCCGGTCATCATGCTGACCAGCGCCTCCTCACCGGCCGATCGCGTCAAAGGCCAACTGGCCGGCTGCGATACTTACCTTATCAAGCCGGTGGGCCACGCGCTTTTCCAAGAGGTCATCGAACAATATCTCCAGGTGCACTAGCCGCCGCGCTGTACGGTCGCCCTCCGGGCGGCAACGGTGGCCGGCCCGTCCTGATGTGGAGCAGCGAAATGAACGAAATGGCAGACCGAAAAATTTTGGTCGTGGACGATTCCGCGACCGACCGTATCAACCTGCACGGAATACTGACCGACGAAGGTTGCACGGTGATCACGGCCTGCAGCGGTCGTGAGGCCCTGCACAAGGCGCGCGCGGAGCGCCCGCACCTCATTTTCATGGATATCGTCATGGAGGACATGGACGGCTATGAAGCGACCAGGCGCCTCACGCAGCACGATGACACCAGGGGCATCCCGGTGGTGTTCGTCAGCAGCAAGCGACAGAAAGCGGATCGGGTCTGGGCAATGATGCAGGGCGGTCGCGATCTGATTTCAAAGCCGTTTCGCCGTGAGCAGATCATCGCGCAACTGCGCGTTGACGGCTGACGTCGCGCCGCCATCGCTGTCGCCGTCATGGAAACGATACCTCCCGCCGACTCGCTTCGGAACCGCGACGAGATTGGATCGATGGATGCCGACGGTGGCCGGCAGTCGGAAGGCGAACATACGCCGGAGAAACCGGTCGACCTGCGTTTCGGTTATCGTGCCGGGGGCGTAGGATTTCTGGTTCGCAGGGGTATCGCCAGCGAGGTGTTGAGCGCTCCCCCGGTGTTCCCCTTCCCTCGGATGCCCGCGGCGCTGCTCGGGTTCGTCAACCTGCGCGGCGTTATCGTTCCGGTGCTCGACCTCGCGGGACTGGTGACGGGGAACATGGGAAATGTTGGCGGCAGGTTCATGATCGTGCTGGACGGGGGAGGCGGTGCTGTGGCCATACCCATCGACAACCTGCCGGTCACGCTGAATCAACTGGTGCCGGCGGCCGGTGTCATGTCCTGCCCACCGCGACTCCAGGGGTTTCTTCGCGGCGTCATGTTGGACGGCTGCCAGCATTGGCACGAACTCGACCACCGCGGCCTGATGCATCAGGCAGTGAGCGCCTGATGCAACGCAGGCGGCCGTCCATCGTTCGGGAGCAAAATCAATGAAATTCGGGATCCGGCAGAAAACGACCGCGGCGGTGGCGCTGGCCGGCGTCGCATGTACCGCCACCATCTGGGTGCAGGCCATGTCAGGTTCCGCGCGAGCCGGGACCGCGGCAGGGCTTACTAGCGTTGCGATTGTGATCGTGGCGTTTGGATTGCTTGGTTGGTACCTGCTGCGCATGCAACGCCCGGTCGGCCGATTGAAGGACGTGGTGGAGAAGATGGCGGCGGGCGACTACAGCGTGCGCGCGGCAATCGCAAGCGGCGACGAGTTCGAAGACATAGGCAATGGCATCGACAGCCTGCTTGGTACCCGGGTCAGTGCCCTGGTCGACATAGAAAGCGAAAACGAGCAGCTCAATGATTCCATTGTCGCGCTGTTGGAAACCGTGGCCCGGCTGGCGCAACGCGATCTGACGGCGAAGGCGAAGGTCCAGGCCGACGTCACCGGCCCGATTGCCGACGCGCTGAACATGATGGCCGAAGAGACCGCCAAGGTGTTGATCGAGGTGACACGTGTCTCCGCGAGCGTCGCCGAGGCATCGAACGTGGTCAAGGCCCAGTCGGACAGCATCGTGTTGCAGGCCCGTAAGGAGCGTGACCAGGTCGAGCAGACCGCCCGCGAGCTGGCTGCGGCTTCGCAAGCCATGACCCGGGTAGCCCGCCTGGCGATGGATTCATCCAAGGCGGCGGATGATGCCATCAAGACCACCCGCGAGGCGCGAGCTACCGTGTCGGAAACCGTCGCGGGCATCAACGCCATCCGTGATGCAATCCGCGAAGCGGAAAAGCGGATCAAGCGTCTCGGCGAACGCTCGCAGGAGATTAGCGCCGCCATCAACCTGATCAACCGGATTTCAGAGCGGACCCAGATCCTGGCCCTGAACGCCGGTATGCAGGCGGCGAGCGGCGGTGACGCGGGCCGCGGCGTCGGCGTGGTAGCTGACGAAGTGCAGCGGCTCGCGGAAAACACGCGCGATGCGACCACGGAGATCACGACGCTGGTCGGCAATATACAGACCGAGACGTCGCTGGTGGCCAACACCATGAACGACCTGATCACGCAGGTCGTCGAGGGCAGCATGAAAGCCGAGAAAAGCGGCGAGGAGATGGCCGCGACGGAGGCCTCGACCGCCAGGCTGGTGGAATCCGTGCGCAAGATTGCGGTGGCCGCCGTGTCTCAGACAAAGACCAACAAGATCGTTCAGCAGCGCATAGACGTCGTTCTCGACAGCGTCGGCCAGACGGGAACGCATTTGCTCGAGCAGGCGGAATATACGGACCAGCTGCTCGATCATGCGATGTCGCTGGTGCAGTCAGTGGGTTTGTTCTCGTTGCCGGAAGAAGACGAGGAACTGACGTACTGAGCCGGCGGTGCCCGCCGGCCAGCGCTTACAGTCTGACGTGAAAGACATCAATACTCTGCAAGCTTCCGTGAAAGAATTGGCCGGCGCCGTGGCCGCGGTGAAGGCCGGTGGGCTCGATCGTCTCGCGGGCATCAAGCTTCCGGCCGAGAGCCTGGCAGCCGAGGCGGGTGAAAACGGCCTGTACGGACTGGCTGATGTTTGTATGTTTCTCAGCGAGCAGATTGCCCATATCGAGCAAGGGCCGCACCCCATCCCAGAGAGCCGCATAATTCTGATCGAGCGCCTGTTGGCGCTTATGGCGAATTACCTGGCGGGAGGCGCAGCCAACCGTCCCGATGCGTTGGCGGCCTGCCTTACCGCGGAGGAGTGGCCGCAGCCGCTGCAGGAAGGTGACGCTGCCGTCCTGAGAAGCATGCTGGAAGCCGATGAGCTGAACAGCGTGGACAGCGACGAAAGCCACATGCCATCGTCGGAACCGTTGGTCCGGGAAATCATTCGTATCCTGCAGACCGAGCTGCAGGCGCTGGCCAGGATGGGGCCGGCGGTCCGCCGCCAGCTGCAGACGCAGGACGGCTCCGAGCGCGTGGCCGATCGCGACGCCGTCGATGCCTACGCCGGCCAGCTCGAACGATTTCGGGCGGTTGCCGGCAATGTCGGGTTACAAGCCCTGGGAGAGGTCGTCGCCCATGTGCTCGACAATGTCCAACGGGCGGCAAGCGGCGGCAACGATGATGCGCAAGCCGTCGGGGGGATGCTCCTGGAATGGCCGGAGCATGCTTCCAACTATCTGGATGAGCTCGGCCGGCATGGCGCGGGCGCGAGTCTCCTGGAATTCATGGCCCATCCGGCATGGCCGGCACCCATGTCGCCGGATGTTCGTGAGCGGCTGTCAGCGAGTCTGGCGGCCGTGACGGTCACCGATGCCGAACCCACCGGCCCGTTGCCGTCGCGGCTCGCCCCCGAGGACTTTTCGCTGCAGATCCCGGAA
>CAYVOU010000060.1:7026-7744 GCA_964453295.1 uncultured Gammaproteobacteria bacterium | reverse complement strand
TTTTCTGTAGCGTGAACACAGAGAGTGAAAATCGCAAGCACAGCGATCCAGAAGATTTTCATGGAATCCCTCCCCGCTGGTGATCACCGTCTTGCCTTCGCCTGATTCCAGGACGCTGCGGCACCATCACCATATTGAAGTCCCTATCCTCATATCGTAGCCTTCGTATGCGCGGGCCGCCTTCCCGTGCAAAAAAACGCAACAACAAAAAGAAGAAAGGCTCACGATGTCAGAGTTGGTCCCAGACGCGTTCCGGCCGTTTGCGCCGGTTCAGGAGTCCTATTGTCCAGGTGCGAGCGTATCCTATTGGCGCATCAGCGCCGACGGTTTGATTGTTCAGGAGATAATCCAGGACATACCGGCCGGGTATATGGTTCGCTACGCCGCATGGGTCAATTTTCCTAGTACTGAAGGCGTGCCCAGTCATCGCTGGTGGGTATCCGCACCGCCTCAACCGACCATGATGATGACTATTGGTCAGGCCAGTACCTTCGCCAATCAAAGCGCACGAACATACGGCCTTATGTTTGGACCTTGGGAGGCAGCGAACATGACCTGACTGTACAGGCCGTGGTGAAAGGGAACGAACAAACAACACCTGCAGCGGAGGCGAAAAGTAAGGCGGCGGCGACACGGCAAGCGCCGGTGTCAACGTGTCGCCGCAGCGGGTGTCGCGAGCACGCGACGCGTCGACGAAATCGAAACCATCGAGATCCCG
>CAYVOU010000060.1:0-7016 GCA_964453295.1 uncultured Gammaproteobacteria bacterium | reverse complement strand
CGGCGTGTTCATGTTCCATCACGACGGCACATACGAAACCATCGAGATCCCGGGATAGGTGTTACGCTTTTCCGGCAACTTTCTTTTCGGTCGGCACTCGGACTACGACGGCGGGATCGCCGGCAAAGTCAGGACGGCTCTGAACGACCTCATCATCGGCGCCTTGGTGAGCCGTGACTGCGTAAATACCGGCTACGGCCGGAAAGTCGAGAAGGCAACCCCCTGCCGGCAGAAGGTTTGCTCGAGTTTCATCGTAGGTGAGGATTAGCAGGTGCGGACGTAGTCACTACGACTTCGGGTTCGAGGCATTCAATTTGTCGGCGGCAAACGACCGTCACCGTCGACAATCTGCAGGCGTATTCAGACGTTAAAGCGGAAGTGACAGATATCGCCGTCCTGCATGATGTACTCTTTGCCTTCCAGGCGCCACTTGCCCTTTTCCTTGGCGCCGGCCTCACCGCCGCAGTCGACGAAATCATGGTAACCGATCACTTCGGCGCGGATGAAGCCGTGTTCGAAATCCGTGTGGATGACACCCGCCGCCTGCGGCGCCGTGGCGCCGACCGGCACGGTCCAGGCCCGGGTTTCCTTGGGGCCGGTCGTGAAAAAAGTCTGCAGGCCGAGCAGCGCGTAACCTGCCCGGATCAAGCGGTTCAGGCCCGGCTCTTCCAGACCGAGGTCCAGCATGAATTCCTGCCGGTCCGCCGGCGCCAGACCGGACAGTTCCGCCTCGATCGCGGCGCAGATGACGACGCCGCCGGCGTGTTCGTCGGCGGCGAGTTGTTCAACCCGTGTGACGTATTCGTTGCCACCTTTCAGGCCCGCCTCGTCGACGTTGGCGACGTACAGCACCGGTTTTATGGTCAGGAAATTGAAGTCCCGCAGCCGGAGCTGTTCCTCGTCGCTTAGCAAAAGAGTACGGACGGGTTTGCCCTCGTTCAGGCCTTCAAGGACACGCTCCAGCAACTGCTTCTGGGACAGCAAATCCTTGTCACCGGCCTTGGCCTGCTTGCCGATCCGGTTCAGGGCCTTGGTGGCGGAGTCGAGATCGGCCAACGCAAGTTCGGTGTTGATGGTCTCGATGTCGGACAGCGGATCGATGCGTCCGGCAACGTGCACCACGTTCTCGTCCTCGAAGCACCGCACCACGTGAGCGATAGCCTG
Organism: uncultured Gammaproteobacteria bacterium; assembly: GCA_964453295.1. Lineage (GTDB taxonomy): Bacteria > Pseudomonadota > Gammaproteobacteria > JAJPIJ01 > JAJPIJ01 > CAYVOU01. The sequence goes on along the minus strand of CAYVOU010000060.1, from coordinate 5,852 downwards.
GGTTTCGCGGATATGTGCCAGGAACTGGTTTCCCAGGCCCTCGCCCTTGGACGCGCCGGCGACCAGCCCGGCGATGTCCACGAACTCCATGGTGGTCGGAATGATCTTCTGCGGCTTGGTGATCGCGGCGATGCCATCCAGGCGCGGATCGGGCATCTCCACCACGCCGACATTAGGATCAATCGTGCAGAACGGATAGTTTTCCGCGGCGATTCCGGCGCTGGTGAGCGCGTTGAACAGGGATGACTTGCCGACATTCGGCAACCCGACAATTCCGCATTTGAATCCCATGGTGTCTTCTTAATTCCGGGCGCCTGTAACGGCGCCACATCGATGATCAGTCGTCTTCGGTGCCGGCGTCCAGTTTCGGCCGGCGGCGGTTGAGGTCGTTCATGACCCGGGTGATTTCCCCGTCGAGCAGGCGCGGCAGCATCGCCAGGGCGATATCCAGACCCGCTTCAAGCTGGCGCATATCGTCGGGCGACGGCCGGCCCAGGACGTAGGGCGTAACCAATTCGCGGCTGCCCGGGTGCCCAATACCAATCCGGAAGCGATAGTAGTCGCTGCTGCCCAACTTGGCAGTGATGTCCTTCAGCCCATTGTGCCCGCCGTCGCCACCGCCGCGCTTCAGGCGCACCGTGCCCGGCGCCAGGTCCAAATCGTCGTGCGCCACCAGGACTTGTTCCGGGGGAATACGATAATAGCGCGCCACGGCGGCGACACTGTCTCCGCTCAGGTTCATGAAGGTGAGGGGCTTCAGCAGGCGGCATTCCCTGCCGTCCTCGGCGTACCGGCAAAGTTCGCCCTGGAACCGCGACTCGCGGCGGAACGTCAGGCGCGCCCAGCGGGCCGCCGCATCGACCACCCAGAAGCCGACATTGTGGCGGGTTTGCGCGTACTCCGGGCCGGGATTTCCCAGCCCGGCGATCAGCACAATGCCCGCCGCCAATGCACGGCTTCCTGGCGCGCCGGCCTACTTCTTCGGTTCGGCGGCCGGCGCTGCAGCCGCGGGTTCGGCGGCAGCAGTCTCGGTCGTGGTTTCCTCCGCCGCCACGACGCGCGGCTGGTGGCAGGAAACCACGCCCTGCTCGACGTCACCGACGATCTCCACGCCTTCCGGCAGGCTAAGGTCGGAGAGGTGCAGCGTCTCGCCGACGTGCATTTCGCCGATGTCCACGGCGATGAATTCCGGCAGATCCTTCGGCAGACACTGGATCTCGACGTCGGACATGAGATGGCTGATGACGCCGCCCTCGGCCTTCACACCGACGCACACGCTCTCATTGATGAAGTGCAGCGGGACGTGCATCGTCAGAGCTTCATTTTCCGCGACCCGCAACAGGTCCAAGTGCATCAGGTACGGCTTGAACGGATGGCGATGCAGATCCTTGAGCACCACGCGCTCACTGGCGCCGTCGAGACTGAGCGTCAGAATGTGCGAATAGAACGCTTCATGCTTGAGATGCATGAGCATCTCCGCATTGCTGACCTGGATCGACTTCGGGTCCTTGCCAGCGCCGTAGACGATAGCGGGCACTTTGCCGGCGCGGCGAAGGCGGCGGCTCGCACCCTTCCCCTGTTCGACGCGCGTTTCGGCGTTGATTTCGAATTGCTGCATGACTTTCTCCTGCTTTTCAAACAACACGACCGCGGCTGCGGCCACTTTGTTCACCCGCGACCAGGTGAACGTCTCAATCACCCGACGCCCTGCGGCACCGGGTGAAAATTCATTGCCTGCGTCAATCCATGAACAGTGTGCTCAGCGAATCGCCGAGGCTGATCCGGCGCAGGCTCTCGGCCAGCAACTCCGCGACCGAAACCTGGCGGATACGGTTGCAACGCTCCGCTTCCGGCTTCAGCGGGATGGTGTCGGTCACCACCAGTTCGTCCAGCTGCGAGTTCTCAATGTTCTGTATCGCCTTGCCCGAAAGTACCGGATGCGTGCAATAGGCGAGCACCTTGTTGGCGCCATGTTCCTTCAGGGCGGCGGCGGCGTGGCATAGCGTACCTGCCGTGTCGACTATGTCGTCGACGATGATGCAGGTGCGACCCGACACGTCGCCTATGATGTTCATAACTTCGCTCTCGTTGGCGCGCGACCGCCGCTTGTCGATAATGGCCAGGTCGGCGTCGTCAAGACGCCTGGCCAGGGCCCGGGCGCGCACCACGCCACCGACGTCCGGTGACACCACCATCATGTCCGGTGGCCGCTTTTTCCACAGATCGCCCAGCAACACCGGCGAAGCGTAGATGTTGTCCAGGGGGATATCGAAGAATCCCTGCACCTGGTCCGCGTGCAGATCGACGGTCAGCACGCGGTCGATGCCAACCGACGTGATCATGTTGGCCACCAGCCGCGCCGTGATCGGCACCCGCGCCGAACGCGGACGACGGTCCTGCCGGGCATATCCCATATAGGGGATTACCGCCGTCACCCGCGCCGCCGAGGCGCGCCGCATGGCGTCGGTCATCACCAGCAATTCCATCAGGTTGTCGTTGGTCGGCGCCGACACGGACTGAACGATATACACGTCGCGCGCGCGCACGTTCTCGATAATCTCGACCATCACCTCGCCGTCACTGAAACGGTCCACCACCGCCTTACCCAACGGCATGTGCAGGTGATTGGCCACCGCCTCCGCAAACTTGCGGTTGGCGTTGCCAGAGAACAGTGACATCTCGTCGAGCGACACGCTTCCCCCTTCTATAGGACCGTCGGTCCGCCTGGCGCGGACTCAACAAGCAAAATTGGCTGGGGCGCCAGGATTCGAACCTGGGAATGCGGGAGTCAAAGTCCCGTGCCTTACCACTTGGCTACGCCCCAATCGATCCCTAAGCATTACCCGGACTCGCCCAAGCGCCCGTCTAAATCCCGCTTATTCGGCCTTCGCGCGCGAGACGTCCGCTTCGTCCACGGCTATGTGCGCTGCGGCCCTGGCCCGCTCCAGCCGCGCCACCAGCGGCGATTGGTTGATCGCCCGGGCCGCGTAGGCCTGCCAGGGTGGCGGTACCTCGGCCGCAAGCTGATGCGCCATGGCCTCGGACCCGCAGGAGGCAAACAAACAGGCGCCGGTGCCGGTCAGCCTGGCCGGCGCCCTCCCGGACAGCCAGTCCAGCGCCGCAGCCACTTCCGGGAACCGCCGTCTGACGACCGCTTCACAGTCATTATGGCCGGCGCCGCCAAGGAAATCGCGACTTGTGATGGGAGGCGTATTGCGTGTCAAATCCGCGTCCTGGAACACCGCGGCGGTGGGCACGGCGCAATCGGGCTTGACGAGTACATACCATTGTTCCGGTGGCTCGACTGGCGTAAGGACTTCCCCGACCCCCTCGGCAAAGGCGGCGTGGCCGTGAATGAAAATCGGTACGTCGGCCCCCAGCTTCAGCCCCAGCCCGGACAGCGTCTGCACGTCCAGATCCAGCCCCCAGAACTCGTTCAGCGCCACCAGCACGGTGGCGGCATCGGAACTGCCGCCGCCGATGCCGCCGCCCACGGGCAGGCGCTTGTTCAGGTTGATGTCGACCCCAGCGGTGCAGCCGGCATGCGATTGCAGCAGGTGGGCCGCACGCAGGATCAAATCCCGGTCTTCGGGCACGTCGGGGAGTTCGTAAAGACGCCGGATACGCCCATCGCTGCGGCGTTCGAAATCCAGGTCGTCGCAAAGATCCAGGAACTGGAACACCGTCTGCAACGTGTGGTAACCGTCGGGACGCCGGCCAGTGACGTGCAGGAACAGATTGATTTTCGCAGGCGCCGGCCAGCGCAGGCTGCGCTCTAGCGTAACTTCCATTCCCCCACCACCATGCGGATCTTGACCGACCCGTTCTGCATGAACAGCTTGTCAGGCAGGTCCTTATCGCCCACGGTTTTGTAGCGCAGCACGCTGATCCGCCAGCCGTCCTGGCGCATGTCCGTCACCCGGCCCATCTCATCGTAGCGCACATCCTTCGCCGGCACCCCCGGACCCGGGATCCCCTTGATCCAATCCCGCATCCCGGCCAACGGCAGGCTCCAACCAAGCTGCTGCTGCATCAATGCCTCCGGGTCACGGGCACGCACCGTGCGGTTCCGGGGATCCGTCAGCTCGACCTGGCCGGGATTGCCTTTCAGCTCGAAAGTACCCTGGCTAAGCGGTGCCATCACGCGCAGCGAGTAAGCATCGCCATTCTGCACCCAATAAAGACCTGCATTGAGACTGTCCTTGTCCGTTTCCACGGCGATCCGGCCCTGCAGGGTCCATTCCTTGATACTGGCGACGGACGCCCGGTGTTTTTCCCAGGCGGTGGCCGGCGGCGCTTCAGTGGGGAGGACCAGTCCACGGTATTCGGAAAGATCAGCGCAACCCGCCAGGCCCAGCAGCATGACCGCCAGGAAACCGCAGCGGGCTCCCATCCATCGCCGGCCTTGGCAGTGCGCAATCACTTTCCGTGGAAAAGATGTTTGACCTGCAGGAGCTTCTTATCGTCGGGGGCGACCTTGAGGGCGGCGTCGAAAATGTCACGCGCGGCCTTGTGCTCGCCCTTGGCCCACAGGACCTCGGCCAGGTGGGCCGCCACCTCCGGATCGTTGCGCATGGCCTTGGCCCGCTTCAGGTAGGTGATCGATTCATCCAGCTTGCCGAGCCGGTAAAGCACCCAACCCATGCTGTCGAGGATGTAGAAATCGTGCGGACTCAACGCCAGCGCCTTCTTGATCAACTCGTGCGCCTCCTGGTAGCGATCGGTCTGATCCGCCAGCGTGTAGCCCAGCGCGTTCAGCGCCTGCGAGTTGTTGGGGTCATGGGCAAGGATACGGCGCAGATCGCGTTCCAGTACCCCGAGCCGCCCCATCCGCTCGGCCAGCATGGCGCGCGAGTACAACAGCGCCGGATCGTAACTGCCGTCGGCCAGCGCACGGTCGTAAACGTCCATGGCCTCGCTCATCCGGCCGACATTTTCGAGGATTTCACCTTCCGCCCTCACCACGCGACTCTTTTCTTCGGGCGTCGCGTCGACATGGTGCAGCAGTTCCAGCGCGTCATGCACCCGTCCCTGTCGCGCCAGCATCAGCGCCGCCCGCAGCTTGGCGTCGAATTCGTATTCGCCGCCACTGACACCCTGGTACCAGCTCAATGCCTTGTCGTACTGCTTGTCGTTTTCAGCGATTTCGCCGAGGTAAAATTTCGCTTCGTCGACATGCTGATCCAGTTTCACGACCTTTTCGAAACGCGCCCTGGCCTGCTTGACCTTGTCGGACTCCAGGTAAAGCAGTCCCAGCGCATACTGCACGTCGGCGTTTTTCGGTTGCGCCCTTTCCAGAACGCGGAACTCCGCCAGTGCCTGCTTATACCGGTGGGCTTCGGCGAGCAAACGCGCGTAAATGAGACGCAGATCGGTCTGCTTGGGTTTTTTGCGCACTGCCGACTTCAGCCAGTTCACGGCCTCGTCGGTATGGCCTTGCTTCTGCAGCAGGCTCAGGTAGGTCAGGATCACGCCGACGTGGGTCGGCCGGGATTTCGACATGATGACCTTGTCCATTGCCTTGCGCGCCTTCTCCATCTCATTGGCACGCATCGCGAGCAGGGCGTAGGCCGCGTAAGCGTCGGGGTCGTGACCATACCTCGTCATCAGCTTGTCCATCACGGCAAGCGCCGCGCGCTGATCCTTTTGCTTGCTCAGTACGTTGGCCACGGCCCACATCCTCTGCGCCGGCGTCCCTTGGCCGGAGTTGAGAACGACTTGCAGCTGGGTAAGCGCTTCGTCAGTCCTGCCCGCGTGAATGAGCAGCGTTGCCAGCACCTGTCGGGCCTCGAGATTCTTGCCGTCCAGGGACACCCAGCGTTGCGCCAACGCCAGCGCCTTGGCATCGTCCC